>JAAZBR010000082.1 GCA_012513735.1 Clostridiales bacterium
CAACCCAAGTGGCCGGTTCGTGATCGGCGGCCCTGCAGGCGACAGCGGCCTGACCGGGCGCAAGATCATAGTAGATACCTATGGCGGCTATGCCCCCCATGGCGGCGGCTGCTTCAGCGGCAAGGATCCTACCAAGGTAGATCGGTCGGGCGCCTATATGGCGCGCTATCTGGCGCGCAATGTGGTATCTGCCGGGCTGGCAGGTCGTTGCCAGATCGCCATCGCCTATGCCATCGGGGTGGCCCGTCCCGTCAGCTTTACTGTGGACTGCTTTGGCACTGCCGAAGTGAGGGAGGATACGCTAGAGGCTGCCCTGCTGAGGTTAGTCGACCTGCGGCCTGATGGCATCATTCGGCGGCTTGATCTGCGCCGGCCTATCTATCGGCAGACTGCCAGCTATGGGCACTTTGGCCGTACCGATTTGCAACTAAGCTGGGAAGCAACCGACCTGGGCGAGGCTCTGCGGGAAGAAGTGAAGTAGGTAATCACAACAACGAGAAAGCCGGGGCGATTTTTGATGCCCCGGCGCTTTTGTTTTGAAAGCGGATTTCGTTATGTACCCAGGTAGGCCTTACGGACGTCATCGTCCAGCAGCAGCTCTGCTGCAGCGCCCTCTTTTACGATATTGCCTGTCTCCAGCACATATGCCCGGTGGGCAATGGATAGGGCCATATGGGCATTTTGTTCCACCAGCAGCACAGTGGTTCCGCTGGCGTTGATTTCGCGAATGATGGAGAAGATTTCCTGAACCAAAATGGGGGACAGACCCATGGACGGCTCATCCATCATGATCAGCTTGGGTTTGCTCATCAGAGCGCGTCCGATGGCCAACATCTGCTGTTCACCACCCGATAGCGTGCCTGCAGTCTGGCGGCGGCGTTCCTTCAGGCGTGGGAAATGGGTGAACACGCGCTCCAGGTCTGCGCCAAGGTCCTCGCTTCGATTGCGTGAAAAGGCGCCCATTTCCAGGTTTTCCATCACGGTCATGCGGGCGAACACGCGCCTGCCTTCCGGTACCTGCACCAGGCCTGTACCTACCAGCCTATAGGCGGGAACGCGGGTGATGTTCTGATCCAGAAAACTAATTTCTCCAGTCTTGATCGGAATCAGGCCGCTGATGGCGTGCAGGATGGACGTTTTTCCCGCACCGTTGGCGCCAATCAGCGTGACGATTTCACCTGCATCCACGTAGAAACTGATGTCATGCAGCGCATGTATGGCACCGTAGAAGAGGTTGACAGCTTCAATCTTCAGCATGGCTTGCCTCTCCTTCCTGCGCCAAATGCGCATCTGGGGTTCCCAGGTAGGCCGCAATCACTTCCGGGTTGCGGCTGATGGCCTCAGGGCTGCCTTCTGCAATGATGCGGCCGTAGTTGAGTACATAAATTCGCTCACAGATGCCCATAACCAGTTTCATATCGTGCTCGATCAGAAGGATGGCAACTGAGAAGCGGGAGCGGATCAGCCGGATTGTTTCCATAAGTTCGCGGGTTTCAATGGGATTCATACCCGCTGCGGGTTCATCCAGCAAAAGCACCTTGGGGTTACAGGCAAGTGCGCGGCAGATTTCCAGCTTGCGCTGCTGACCATAGGGCAGCGCATCGGCACGTATATCGGCTACATCTTCCATATCAAATACGCGCAGCAGCTCACGGCCGCGGATGTCGATGCCCCTCTCCTCGCTTGCATACTTGCCGTCCCGCACAATGCCGGAGAGGGCGGTGTACTGCATGCGGGTGTTGAAAGCCACCTTAATGTTGTCCAGCACTGACATGGACTTGAACAGCCGGATGTTCTGGAAAGTGCGCGCGATGCCGTTCTTGGTGATTTCGTGGGTGGATACACCGTTGATTTCCTTGTCCAGCAGCACGATTTTGCCTTCAGTGGGTTGGTAAACGCCTGTCAGCAGGTTGAAAACCGTGGTTTTTCCGGCGCCGTTGGGGCCGATCAGGCCGACAATCTCATTGTTTTTCAGCGTAATATTGACATCCTGAGCAGCCTTCAAACCACCGAAACTGATGCCAAGGTTTTTGGTTTCCAACACAGTGGAGTTTTCCCATACATCGTAGTGGGGCTTGTAGGGCATTTTTGTTTGCCCTGGCTTGATCTTCAGCCATCTGCGCAAGGCGCTGCCTGCCTTTTCCCATGCTGCTATCAGAGAAAACTCCTTTGTGCCCATCAGACCTGACGGGCGGAACAGCATCATCACAATCAGCAGGGCTGAATAGATCACCAGCCGCCACTCTGACATGCTGCGAAGCACTTCCGGCAGGGCAACCAGTACGGCGGAGGAGATGATGCTGCCTGTAATGGAGCCCATGCCCCCCAGCACAACCATGACAAGGTATTCAATGGACTTGTTGAAGCC
>JAAZBR010000083.1 GCA_012513735.1 Clostridiales bacterium
GCACAGCTTGCGGAGGTGATTCCATGAAGATACTCAGCACCACGGTGGGGCTGCCGGTCACCAACTTAGCAGACTCTGTGAAATGGTATCAGGAGGTATTCCAGATCAGCCAGGTGCAGCATCCTATGGAGGGCGTGGCGGAGATGAAAATCGGCACTGTCTGGCTGCAGCTCTATGAGAATAACTCTATTACAGCCGAAAACGCGCTGCGCTTTGGCGTGACCAATGTGGAAAAAGTGCGCAAGCGCCTGGTGGAAATGGGCCTTCAGGTGGAGGAGATCAGCGAGGTGCCGGACCTGATCCGCTACTTCGATTTCCGCGACCCGGACGGCAACGGCCTGAGCTTCTATCAACTGCTGAGCGAGCCTTGAGCGGGGCCATCGCCTGTGCCCCTTTACAAAGGAGAACGCCTATGCCCCTGACATTTGAAGCAGTCAAAAACAGTGAAGCTGTCAACACCTATATCCGGCGGGCCGATGAAACGCTGCTGGCTTTGGGCTATACCGAACACAGCGTGGCCCATGTCACCAAATGCGCAGTAACCGCTGCGCGGATCCTCAGGGAAACCGGTCATTCCGAGGATATCCAGCAGTTGGCCGCCGTGGCCGCTTATATGCATGACATTGGCAATGTGATCAACCGCACCGGCCACGCCCAGTCCGGCGCGCTGATGGCCTTTGACCTGCTGCGGGGCGTGGGCGCGACACCGGATGAAATCGGCACCGTGGTGGCCGCCATCGGCCATCACGACGAAGGCACGGCCTTCCCCGTCAACGATGTGACGGCGGCGCTGATACTGGCCGATAAGACCGATGTGCGCCGCACCCGGGTGCGCAACCGGGACACCATCACCTTTGATATCCACGACCGGGTCAACTATGCGGTGCAGAAAGCCGACCTGCAGATCAACGTGCCCGCAGGCGAAATTGCCCTGCACCTGACCATTGATACCCAGATCTGCTCTATCAGCGAATACTTTGAAATCTTCCTGTCCCGTATGATACTTTGCCGTCGCGCGGCAGAGCGCCTGAAGCTGAAGTTCGGCCTGGTGATCAACGGTCAGGGGATGATGTAAGCGCCAGATCAGGGCAACTGCGGGGCCCGGCCCAGCAAAAGCAGCACCGCTAAGTCTTGGGCTTCTTTTCCTTAACAGGTTCCTTGCTGCAGGCGCCGCTCATGGCACATCCCGCGCAACCGCCGGCGCATCCCTGCCTGTTGGCTTTACGCACACGGGCCACGGCCCGCCAGGCCAACAGCCCGATCAGCACCAAGGCGACGATATCAACTATTCTCACCGGTTTTCCTCCAGATACATAGCCAGTCGGGCTATTTCCTGCAGTCCGTTATCAAACAACTAGCCCGCCCAGCAGGTACACCAGCCAGGCCACCAGCCAAGCAAACAGACACTGGCCGATGACCGCCACCAGCGTAGCCCAGCCGGACTCCAACTCCTTCTTCATGGTGGCGATGGCCGCCACACAGGGCGTATACAGCAGCACAAACACCAGATAGCTGGCCGCAGACAGGGGCGTGAATAAGCCCTGCAAAGCCACGGGCAGCTCGGCCATGGGCACCGCCAGCAGCACGCCCAGGGTGCTGACCACGGCCTCTTTGGCCGTGAGCCCGCTCACCAGCGCAGTGGTCAGTCGCCAATCCCTTACGCCCAGGGGCGCAAACAACGGCGTCAACAGCCGGCCCAGGCCGGCCAGCAAGCTGTCGGCGCTGTCCGTCACCGGGTTCATGCGCAGGTCAAAGCTCTGCAAAAACCACACCACCAGCGTAGCCAGGAAGATCACCGTGAAGGCCCGTGTGATAAAGTCCCGGGCCTTTTCCCACAGCAGAATGGCCACCGACTTCAGCGACGGAAACCGGTAGTTGGGCAGCTCCAGCACAAAGGGAGCGCTGGTGCCCTTGAAAAGAGTGTGATTGCCCAGGTGGGCCATGCCAATGCCCAGGGCAACGCCCAGCAGATACAGTACCAGCATCACCAGCGCGCTGTTGCCGCCGAAGAAGGCGGCCGCAAACACCGCATAGATGGGTATCTTGGCCGAGCAGCTCATAAAGGGCGTCAGCAGGATGGTCATGCGCCTGTCACGGGCACTGCTCAGCGTGCGGGTGGACAGGATGGCGGGAACCGTGCACCCAAAGCCTATCAGCATGGGCACAATGCTGCGTCCGGACAGCCCGATGCGGCGCAGGGGCTTATCCATCACGAAGGCGATGCGGGCCATGTAGCCGGTATCCTCCAGCACCGACAGGAAGAAGAACAGCACCACGATCAGCGGCAGGAAACTGAGCACGCTGCCTACCCCGGCGAAGGCGCCGTCGATGATCAGCGAGTGCACCACCGGGTTGAGGCCGAAGTCGGTCAGCGCATGATCCACAGCGGCTGCCACCCCGTCGATGCCCTGGGCCAGCAGATCGGACAACCAGGCACACACCACATTGAAGGTGAGATAGAAGATGACCAGCATGATGGCAAAGAACACCGGAATAGCCAGCACCCTGTGGGTCAGCAGCCGGTCAATTGCCTCGCTGCGCCGGCGCTCGCGGTTTTGCTCGCCATAGCGCACGCTGCGTTCGCACAGCTCCTGGATGAAGCTGTACCGCATGTCCGCCAGGGCTTCGTTGCGGTCCATGCCGCATTCAGTCTCCATCTCCACTACGCTGTGCTCAATCAGCTCCCGCTCGTTGTCGTCCAATCCCAGGCGGCAGGCCAGGGCATCATCCCCCTCGATCAGCTTGGTGGCTGCAAAGCGGCTGGGAAAGCGGTGCTGGTCGGCATGGTCCTCAATCACATGGCTGACAGCATGGATGCAGCGGTGCACCGGCCCTGGGCCGCAGAAGTCCATCCGCTGGGGCAGAATGCGCTCCTCCGCCACCCGGCGTGCCTGGTGCAGCAGCTCTTCCAGACCCTCGTTGCGGCTGGCGCTGATGGGCACCACCGGAATGCCCAGCCCTTCTGACAGGGCCTCCACGTCAATGTGGCCGCCGTTGGCCCGTACCTCGTCCATCATGTTGAGGGCCAGCACGGTGGGAATGCGCATCTCCAGCAACTGCAGCGTCAGGTACAGGTTACGCTGAATATTGGTGGCATCCACAATATTGATCAAGGCATCGGGCCGCTGGTTCAGGATATAGTCCCGGGTGATCAGCTCTTCAGATGTATAGGGACGCACGGAATAGATACCGGGCAGATCCACCAGGTGGGCCCCCTTCAGGCGCAGAATGTCCCCCACCTTCTGGTCCACCGTAACGCCGGGGAAATTGCCCACATGTTGACGGGCCCCGGTCAATTGGTTAAACAGCGTGGTCTTGCCGCTGTTCTGATTGCCCGCCAGAGCAAAGGTGAAACCCTGTTCTTCAGGCCCTATGGGCGGGTTCTGGCGCTGTCGCCTTCTTAACCGCTGCCCGCCGCCGCGCTCCCTTCTCATAGAAGCTGTGCCTCCACATTGCGGGCATCCTCCAGCCGCAAAGTCAGGCTGTATCCCCGCAGGCGGATCTCGATAGGATCGCCCATGGGGGCGATCTTGTGTACCACAACCTCCGTGCGCGGGATCAGCCCCATATCCAGCAGGCGCAGGCGCAGCGGTCCTTGTCCGCCTACCTTTGTAATGACCGCCGGCGTTTGCAGCGGCAGCTTGTCCAATGTCATTGCAGCCCTCCCATGTCATGCAGTTAGCGTATACTACCACGAAACAGAGCGTAAAAAAAAGGAGTTGCAGTAAAGGAGCCCAGCCCGGATTTCAATTCAATCCTTGCTAAAAGCTTTCCAGCAGGCTCTGCAAAAACCGCTTGGTTTTCTCCCTGGAATACAGGTGCTTGTAGGGTAGATACTCGCTGAAATAGCGGAAGAAAAGCGATGCAATCATGGGGTTGTGCAGCACGATGTTAAACTGGTTGTCGGGCCGTTGCGGGTGGACAAAGTCCACCTGCACTCCATAGCCACGGCTTGCCAAGATGGACAGACCGCTGGCAAAGTTGCGCTCAGAGACGAACACCTCTACCTGATCGGTGGGGTCTTCCAGGCGGCGAATCAACGTTTGCAACGTATCCTTACGCTGCTTCACATCATAGGTAATATCCGACACAAACTCTGCCAACGTTCCCTTCCGGGCAAACTGCATCATACCCTCCCGGGAGAAGATGTTATAATGCTTGCGCTGAAAGCCAAGCTGATAGCGCTTCTCCATCTCAGATAATATATAAGCTGCATAGTGATCTACCTCATAGGGCTGCACCATCACTCCGGTAAACTGGAGAATAATGGCTGCCTTCTCCTCTGTGCTGAGAATGTCCATCGTCCGCTGCTGCACGCAAGGGGGGATCATGTTGGGGCACAGGCCATTCTGCAGCAGGGCATAGGGCGCTCTGCCCTCCATGCTGGCAATTTCCTGGTTGAGGTCTTTCAGGTCAAGTTGACGAAAATCCGCACTTTTGCAGCTTCGCTTGATGCGCATGAATGCAGATAAAAGGAAACTGTAGCTGCCTTCGTTTTCGATGGTCAGGCAGGTGGACAGGTCGTCTCTGGCAAGGTTGATCATGTAATGCTGGCGGCCTTCCGCTGTGGGAAAGGACATCAAAAGACAATCGCTCAGCAGTTGGTACGCCGGCTGGGCGGGTGCATCGCTATGATAGTACACCTGATAGCCTGAGTGGTGCATCAACTGAAAGCAGTTTTTGAATGTCTCGGCACAGTGGGCCGGCTGCTGGGGAGGGAAGTTGACAAAGTGATAGATCTCCACAGGTTCCCTGGCCTGCACAACGAGGGACAGAATCTTCTCCAGCATGCCAAACACAGCATCATCAACGGCCTCCTGCACATACACCACGATGCTGCCTGTGGTGGCCCGCAGCGCTTGCCCAAGGCACTGGCAGATTTCCGCAAAGCTGCGCAGGTATTTTTCTCCTTGGGCAAACATGGCAAAGCCTGAAAACCCACGGTAGGACATGCTATCCGCCTGCTGGTAGATGAGGTCATCCAAGATGGCAAATGCCTGCAAATAGTCGGCATCCCCATCCCCGGTGCCCTCCCGTCCTGCCAGAATGGCGACCATACGGCTATGCTCTGCCTCCGTCAGCTGCAGAAAGCTAACCAGGCGCCTTTCGACATCCCCTGTCAGCCTGCTTTCACCCTTCATGATCCGATATAGGGTTGTTCTGCCGATGTGACAATGCTGCGCAAGCGCCTGCAAGCTTATTTTCCTTTTTTTGGCCATCTTTGTCACAAATGCATAAAAGGTTTCCATTTACCCGACCTCCTCCACGCAACCGGCAGTTCTTTGAGACTTTCCCTTTTATCATATCATCGATCTGATCGTTTTATCCATTTTTGTTTCAATTTTCGAAAGAATATTGGAAAGCTTTCCATTTTATGTCGTTATGAGAGCATACCGCCCCGTCCTGTGCTATACATATGCTGACAGCCGGATTAGCGGCGTATTTGCCGGGAGCAGGTCAAGCAACAGGAAGGGAGGCCGCGCCGGGCTTAAGCCGGTCGAAATCATAGA
>JAAZBR010000011.1 GCA_012513735.1 Clostridiales bacterium
CAAGTGGGTCACCCATTTTACTGAGCCTGTCAAGGCGATTATCTTCGGCAAAAAAATTTATCTGTTTCATAGGTATATTATATCATATTTGGGCGAATATTGCATGAGGTTTTTAGAGATGCCCATATTATAGGGGTATCGGTACACAATGACGGCCGGGTCTGCTATAATTTACCCAATTCATACATTGGGGAGGAAAGCATGCTGCAACTGGACGGTTTTTCTGTGGAGCAGGCGGCCTTCATGTTCTGTGCGGCCGCGGTACAAAGCGGCCTGATCGACGAGGAAGAGCGGGCCTATTGCCTCAACGGGGTGCTGGATATTTTGCAGCTTTCTGCCCCCCAGGAGGCGGCCAGCCTGCTGCCCTTAAGCCGCCTGGGCGAGTTCCTGGTGGCCTGTGCTGCTGAAAAGGGTTTGTGCCAGGATACGGAGGAAGCAAGGGAGCGCTTCAGCGTACGCCTGTTTGGCGTCGTGACCCCCAGCCCCCGGGCGGTGCGGGAGGGCTTTGCCCGCCTGTTGGCAGAGAAGGGCTCCCAGAGCGCCACCCAGTGGCTGCACCAGCTGGGCGTGAACAATGAATACATCCACACCCACCGGGCGCGGGAAAACGTCAGCTTTATCTCTCAAAAAGGGCTGGAAGTGCTGATCAGCATCTACCAGAAGGAGCGGGACCCCAAGGCCACCCACACCCGTCCCCGCAGCGCAGTGGGCTATCCCTACTGCCCCCTGTGCAGGGAAAATGTAGGCTACGCCGGACGGCAGGGCTATCCCGCCCGGCAGAACCTGCGCCAGGTGCCTATTACTTTGGGACAGGAAAGCTGGTACCTGCAGTACAGCCCCTCTCCCGCCTTTTCCCAGCACTGCGTGGCCCTGCGGGGCCAGCATAGCCCCCACCTGATGGTGGCCAAGAGCTTTGACAAGATGCTGGATTTTGTGGATCAGTTTCCCCACTGGTTCATTGGCGCCAACGCCGACCTGCCGGTGGTGGGTGGGTTTATCCTGTCCCACGCCCATCTGATCGGCGGCAAGCATGTGTTCCCGGTGGAGCAGGCGGACGCCTGGTTTGCCTTTGATCCGGGCGTGCCGGGCGTCACCGGCGAGGCCCTGCGCTGGTCCATCACCACCCTGAAGCTCATCAGCAAGGACAGAGCGCCCATGATGGAAGCCCTGGCTCTTCTGCTGGCGCGCTGGCGCACCCACAGCGACCAATCTTTGGGCCTGGTGGCCCGCACCACCGTGAACCACAACGCCCTCACCCCCATGCTGCGCAAGACCGCAAAGGGCTATGTATGCTATGTGGCCCTGCGCAACAACTACGCCACGCCGGAGCATCCCCTGGGCCTGTTCCATCCCCATGCCCGACATCACCACATCAAGCGGGAGAACATCGGCCTGCTGGAAGCCATGGGCCTGTTTGTACTGCCCGGCCGCCTGAAGCAGGAACTGCAGGCGGTGGAGCGCTTTTTGCAGGGCCAGGAGGATCTGAACTGGGACGATCCCCACCGGGAGTGGGCCGAGGGCCTGCAGCAGGGATTGCCCGAGAGCCTGGATGCCGCGGGCGTAACCCAGTATGTGCGCCAGGCCGTGGGCCAGGTGTGCGAGGAGGCGCTGCAGGACGCCGGTGTGTACAAGCAGAATGCCCAAGGAGAACAGGGACTGCAGGTATTTCTGGCGGGCCTGAAGGCGTAGTGAGTAAGTCCCACCGCCGTGCATGCTCCCCGGCAGAGATAGCGCACCGGCGGGCAGCGGGCTGCCGGGTGCGGATTTGCCTTGCCCTGCATCTGTCCATTGGCTATAATGGGCACAAAGCACAATAACCGTCAGGAGGGCCATCAGATGAGCGTTATGGATACCTACCAGGCATGGCTTCAAATGTTTTCAGATGACGCTGCGTTGGTACAGGAGCTGCAGGCGATCAAGGATCAGCCGGCCGAAATTGAAGACAGGTTTTATACCGAGCTGTCCTTTGGCACCGCGGGCATGCGCGGCGTGTTGGGGGCGGGTACCAACCGTATGAATGTGTACAATGTGCGCCGCCTGACCGCAGGCCTGGCGGACTATTTGAACCAGCAGCAGGGGGCGGCCAAGCGGGGCGTGGTCATCGGCTACGATAGCCGCCGCATGTCCCCGGAATTTGCCAGGGAAACCGCGCTGGTGCTGGCTGCCCGGGGCATCAAGGCCTATCTGTTCGATGCCCTGCGCCCGGTGCCGGTGATCAGCTTCGCGGTGCGGCACCTGCATGCCGCCGCCGGCGTGGCCATCACCGCCAGTCACAACCCGCCCCAGTACAACGGCTACAAGGTGTACGGCGAGGATGGGGCCCAGGTATCCCCCGATGAAGCCAAGGCCATCAGCGCGCGGGTGTTCGCCCTTAGCTATCAGGAAAGCCTGCCGATGGATGAGCAGGAGGCCCTGCAGAAAGGGTTGCTGCAGGTGATCGGCAACAAAGAGGTGGACGACAACTACATTAAGATGGTGCTGTCGCTGTGCGTACAGCCGGAGCTGCTGAAAAAAGAAGGCGGCAACCTCAAAATTGTGTACACGCCGCTGCATGGATCGGGCAACGTGCCGGTGCGGCGGGCGCTGAAGGAGGCGGGCATCACCCAGGTGACCGTGGTGAAGGAGCAGGAGCAGCCTGACCCGGATTTCCCCACCGTCAAGGCCCCCAACCCGGAGGACCCGGATGCCTTCCGCTTGGCCATTCCCCTGGCAAAACAGGTGGACGCCAGCGTGATCTTCGGTACCGACCCGGATTGTGACCGCCTGGGCGTATGCGTGCGGGACAGCGAAGGGGTGTACCGCACCCTGACCGGCAATCAGATCGGCATGCTGCTGATGCACCATGTATTGGATGGGCGGCAGAAGGCGGGCACGCTACCACAAAACCCCGCCTGCGTCAAAAGCATTGTGTCCACCGAAATGGCGCGGCCCCTGTGCGCGGCCTACGGGGCGGATCTGTTTGACGTGCTGACCGGCTTCAAGTTTGTGGGTGAGAAGATTCAGCAGTTTGAGGAGACAGGCTCCCACCAGTTCATGTTTGGCTTTGAGGAGAGCTTCGGTTACCTGTCGGGCACCCAGGTGCGGGACAAGGACGCCGTCAACGCCTCCCTGCTGATCGCCGAGTGCGCCTGTGTGTGCATGGCCGAGGGGATCACCATGTTCGATCGCCTGCAGCAGCTTTACAAGCGCTTTGGCTACTACAGCGAAAAGGTGGTTTCCAAAACCTTGCCCGGCAAGGACGGCCTCAAAGACATGCAGCGTATCATGAAGACTTTGCGGGAAAACCCGCCCGCAGCCTGCGGACAGTTCCAGGTGCTGGCGGTGCGCGATTACCTGAAGGGCACCCGCACAGCCAATGGCCAGGTGCACAAGCTGGATACCGTGCCCAGCGACGTGCTGTACTATGAATTGGCGGATGGCAACTGGTTCTGCGTGCGCCCCAGCGGCACCGAGCCCAAGATCAAGCTGTATGTCAACACCTGTTCCAAAACCAGCATGGAGGATGCCGACCGCCTGAACCAGGAGCTGCTGGAGGCGGCCGAGGCTCTGCTGGTTTAGAGTGAGACAGCGTGATATCAAGGAGGCTACTATGATCCGCCCGGCACAGCCAAAGGACATAGACGGCGTGGTGCAGATCTACGACGCCATTCTGCACGAGCAGGAGCAGGGCCGCCGCACCGTGGGCTGGCAGCGGGGGGTGTATCCCACCCGGGAAACGGCCATCCGGGCCATGGAGGCGGGGGACTTGTATGTGATGGAGGAGGCCGGACAGATCGTGGCCTCCTGCCGCATCAACCAGCATCAGGAGGAAAGCTACGCCGGCTTCTGCTGGCAGCATCTCGCCCCGGATGACCGGGTGATGGTGCTGCATACCCTCACCGTGGCCCCCTGGGCAGAGGGCAGGGGCCTTGCCCGCGCCTTTGTGGATTATTACGAGCAGCATGCCCTGAAACAGGGCTGTCCCTACCTGCGCATGGATACCAACGCCACCAACGCCGCCGCCCGGGCGCTGTACAAAAAGCTGGGCTACGCGGAGCGGGGCATTGTGCCCACGGAGTTTAACGGCATCAGCGGCGTGATGCTGGTGGGGCTGGAGAAAAAACTATAGGAAAAGGCGCCCGGTGCATCCCAGTGAAAGGATTGCACCTACCTTGGCGCCAATGAAAGGCACCCCCGAAGTTGGACAAAAGCCAACCGAGGGGGTGTATTGTTGATGAAGGCAGGGATTAATACTCATTCCAAACGGTAACGCATCGTCGCGCCGGTGTTTTTGCCCCGCTGCTGTGTCGGCTGTTCGGTCGGCGTAGCGCTGCTACGCCTCCCTCATCTGCTCCTTGCAGCGGAGCAAAAACCCACACCGCTTTGGATGCGTTACCGTTTTACATGAGTATAAAACGATACTTCTGAGTGCAGTTCAGGGTTCGTTCCGAGGGTGCTTTCAGCGTTACACCACCTGATATCGCACCAGCTCGTCTGCTACCCTGCCGATGCGCCCCAGCTTTTCCAGGTGCTGCAGGTGGCTGTGGCCCTCGCCTACGGCAAACCACTTCTGATAGGGAGGAAAGGCTGCCCAGCTATTGTTGCGCATTTTCCAGGTCATCCGGGAGGACAGCTCGTACACCGTGGCGCCGGGGTTTTGCTTCACCACCTGGTAGGCCTCCTCCAGCCGGTGTTGGTGGTGCAGCAGCAGGTCGGCAATCCGGGCATGGAAATCCCCCGGGGTGCGGTGACCGGGCAGGGCCAGATCCACCGACAGGCTGTCCAGCATTCGCAGGCTGTCCATGTAGGTGCCTAAGGCGTCCTCCATCTCCCGCCAGGCGGTGATGTTGGGCGTGATGTCAAACAACACGCAGTCGCCGGTGAACAGGATGCGCTGATCCTCTATGTAAAAGCACATGTGGTCCGGCGTGTGGCCGGGGGCTCCCACTGCCCGCACCACATGGCCGCCGCAGGGAAAGGCGTCGCCATTGCTGAGGAGGCTGTAACGGGTGAAGTCTCCGTCCGGGGCCATGGCCCGGGAGGTGGAGAAGGTTTCCTGGTCACTCAGCAGCTCCTCGGGG
>JAAZBR010000084.1 GCA_012513735.1 Clostridiales bacterium
CGGCGCGCCTGCTGGGGCGACAGGTGCTTTTCCCCAAACTCCAATACCTGGCAGTAGTCCACCAGCACCTGCAGAAAGGCAGCATCTTGGGGAGAAAAGGCGCGCAGGCTCAGATCCAGCGTCATGCCGTTGGTCAGCTCATAGGGCTGCTGCTGATCCAGTGCCTGCAGAAAACGAGGCAGGTGGCGCACCACATACAGGCGCCCCTCCCCTGCGCGCAGCGAAACGGAAAGCTGCCCGTCCTCAATAAACAGCGAGGGCTCGATCTGCAACGTGGGGGCCTCGGGCAGCAGGCTTTCCACCGCCTGGGCAAAGGCATGGCTGGCCGCCTGCTGGCTGTGGGCTTGGAGCTGGCGCAGGGTACCTGCTTTTTCAGCGCTCAGCATGGCGGCCACCAGGTGACGGCAATAGGGCTGTCCGCAGTCGCAATGGCTGGCTCCTTCCGCCTGCAGGCGCACCAACGCATAGGGCGGTTCGCTTAAGGAATACTCCGCCAGGCCGGGGCTAACGCGTACCTCCCTGGGTTGTCCCTTGGCTGCCAAACGCAGCCCCGCCTGCCATTCCGCGGCGGTGGCTGCCCGCTGCAGACCCTTGAGTGAAATCATGCCGGCTCCTTTCACACAGTACGCAAATGTATCACCTTTCATCTTTCGACGCCGAGCTTCCCAACTCCTGCACATAAACAGGCCGGCGAACAGCCTCTGTTCCGCCGGCCCGTACATGGCAGGGAGAAAAGATCAGGGAATGGCCTGTGCCTGGCTGGCCAGCGCCTGTATCAGCCAGGGAAGCGCCTGCTCAAAGGGGGCGCCGAAACGGCTCTGCCGGGGGGCGGGATCAGCCTCCTTCAGGCATTGATGGATGAAGCCGGTAGCGATGCCCAGCGCGTTCTCCAAGGACAGACTCCGGAGCAGGGCCGCCTCCAAAGCCGCGGCAAACAGATCCCCCGTACCGGGCCAGGCGCCCGGCACCTGCGGGCTGAGACTGACCCAGGGAGCTGCCTGCCCCTCCTGCAGCGCAACAGCGCCAATGTACCCATCGCCGCCGCTGATGCCGGTAATCACCGCAGCCTTCGTCCCCAAGCGGAGCAACCCCTGCATCTGTGTAAGAAGCGCCTCCGGCCTGTCCTGTCCCTTGCTGTAGGGTTGGTTCAACAGCAGGGCGGCCTCGGTGCGGTTGGGCAGCACCAGGTCCGCCTGGGCGCACAAGGCGCGGAAGCCCGCAATCAGCCCCTCATCGCAGAAGGAGTAGCGTTTGCCCCAGTCCCCCATCACCGGGTCTACATACAGGCGCGTACCGGACCCCTTGAAGGCGGCCACGGCCCGCTCCACAGCGGGAAGCTGGTGGCTGCCGGCCAGATAGCCCACATGGATGGCGTCAAGCTGTAGCGGGATGCCGGCCCAGTGATCCAACATGTCACTCATGTCCTGAGTCAGGTCCCGGCGGTACACCTCACCAAAGCCACCCGTGTGGGAGGACAGCAATACCGTGGGCAGCGGGGTGACGCGGATGCCCGCGCAGTTCAAAACGGGCAATGCGGCCAACAGCGCGCATCGCCCGACGCAGGAGATATCCTCAATCAGCAGGATGTGCTTCTGCATAGGGTCAGATCACACGCTCCTTGCCCATGAAGGTGACGGCCAGGGTGCCAGGGCCCGCGTGGGCGCCGATGACGGGGCCGATCATTTCGCAGGCAATCTGCCCGATGCCGGGCACCCGCTGCCTGAGCATCTGCTCCAATTGTCTGACCTCCTCCGGAGCATCGGCGTGCATCACGATGACCTCCTGGTCTTCGGGGTTCAGGATGTTTTCGGCCACCTTGTCCACCAGGGCTTTCATGGCCTTCTTGCTGCCCTGTACCTTGCTGTGGGCCTCCAGCTTGCCGGCCTTGGTTATCGTGAGAATGGGCTTGATGTTCAGCATGGAGCCGGCGATGGCGCTGGTGGAGGAAATGCGCCCGCCCCGGCGCAGATACACCAGGTCATCCACGGTGAACCATGCCTGCACCTTGGTGCGGTTTTCAAGCACCCACTTCTCCACCTCCTCCATGGTGGCGCCGGCGGCATACAGGTCGTATGCCTTCTTGATCACCACGGTCATGGGGTAGGAGATGCACAGCGTGTCCACCACGATGAACTTGCGGTGGGGGTATTTCTGCTGCAGCTCTTTCTGGGCCTCCAGCACGTTGTTGAAGGTGGCCGACATCTTGCTGGAAAAGGCCAGGAAAAGCAGGTCATGCTCCTTCAAAATGGGCTCAAACAAATCCAGATAAACGGCGGTGGGCAACAAAGAAGTGACCGGCGTCGCCCCTCCCCGCATCTTATCATAGAAGGCCTTGAGATCGGTGTCCTTGCCATTGTCGTCAAAGTACTCCACGCCTTCCATGCTATAGGGCATCTGCACCACGGGAATCTGCCGCTCATGTGCGTACTGCCATGGCAGATCGCTATCAGAATCGGTCATCAGCACGTAGTTGTTGATCATGATATCGCCTCCTTAATACAGGGCCCCCTCAGGCAGCCTTTAATAGTTTAACCCTTTCTCTAAACATTTGCAATCAATGTGTTCAGTGTAATCCCTTTTACCCTCCCAGGACAGCCGGCTGTCGATGATCCCCCTGTGGCCGGCCGCCTTCGCCATGGTATTTTCATACAATTACTCCGTCCCTTTTGCATGGGAGAATGTATACAGTATCTTCTACATATATATATAAAAGGATCTGCAGCCCAATACGCGGCGGCAGACCCTTGTGATTAGCGGTATGATCAGGTGATTGTGAGGGAGGGCGCAACATACACCCGGGTGGCCAGCTCCCGATCCAGGACGTACAGGCCCTTGGTGTCCTCGCCCAGGATCTTCACCTTGTCGATCAGGGTGTGGAAATTGTTCTCTTCCTCGCCCTGCTCCTTGACAAACCAGTCCAAAAACCCCTTGGTGCGGTAGTCCTTTTCCTTGAGGGCAGCCTCGTAAATATTGTGGATGGAATCGGTGATAAACTCCTCATGCTCCAGGCTGGCCTGCAGGATCTGCATCACTGTTTTGGCCTCGGTCTTGGGCTGCTCAATGGCTTCCAGCTCCACCTTCTGGTTGTTGTGGTGCAGGTAATCGTAAAACAGCATCGCGTGGTCACGCTCTTCCATCACCTGGATGCGCAGCCAGTGGGCAAAGCCCGCCAGGCCCATGTCGGCCAGCATGTTGTTGAACTCCAGGTACAGGTAAGCGGAATACAGCTCTTTGTTCACCTGCTGGTTCAGCAGGGTGGCAACAGTTTTCTTCATAGCGTTATTGTATCCTCCCATCAAGTTTGTTCCATAGCCTTTATACCCGTACGGGGGATGATCCAAACCAAAGGGAAGCCCAAAAACTTGTGTCCGCAGCCCTTGACAAGGGGGCAGAGGCATGATACATTGGACACAGGTTAGCACTCGACCATCGAGAGTGCTAACACCCAGAGAGAACGCAAGCGAGGAGGGAGCCCGTGAAGCTGGACGAGCGCAAGAAGCGCATCCTGCAAGCCATCGTGGAGGATTATATCCTGACGGCGGCGCCGGTGGGCTCTCGCGCGATACAGGACAAGTACCCGTTCGGCCTGTCCAGCGCCACCATCCGCAATGAGATGAGCGACCTGGAGGACATGGGCTACCTGATGCAGCCCCATGTATCTGCCGGCCGGGTGCCGGTGGCCAAGGCCTACCGCCTGTATGTGGATGATCTGGCAGATTGCCAGGGCGAAGAATGCCCCCAGGCGGAAGCCCTGCGCCAGCACATCATCAGCCGGGTACACCAGCTTGGCGATGTGGTGGCCAGCACCGCAGAGGCGCTGAGCGAAC
>JAAZBR010000085.1 GCA_012513735.1 Clostridiales bacterium
AGCGGCAGCTTCACCATCCCCATGATGAAGAACCTGGGCTACCGGCCCGAGTTTGCGGCTGCTGTGGAGGCTTCGGCCTCCACCGGCGGACAGTTGATGCCTCCCGTCATGGGCGCCGCCGCATTTCTGATGGCGGAGTCCGTGGGCGTGCCCTACTCCGTGATTGTAAAGGCTGCCATTATCCCTGCGCTGCTGTATTTCGCCGGCATCTACATCGTCACCGACCTGGAGGCCAAGAAACAGGGATTGAAGGGCCTGGACCGCAGCAAGATGCCCAAGTTCGGCAAGCTGATGCGGGAGCGGGGGCACCTGATGATCCCCCTACTGGCTATCATCTATGTGCTGAGCGCCAACTACACCCCCTCTGTGGCCGCGCTGGTGGGCATTGGCTTCGCGGTGCTGGGCGGGTATCTGAAAACCTTCGTGCAGCTATTGATCCCCCGGGGCAAGACCCGCAAGCAGGTGCTGAGCGAGTATTCGGGCATCCGGTTGCGGGATTACAGCAAAGCGCTGGAGGGCGGCGCACGATCTATTCTGGGCGTGGCTCTGGCCTGCGCCACGGCAGGCATCATCGCTGGCATGATTACCCAGACCGGCATCGGCCTGAAAATGGGTGCCGGCCTGTCTGCCTTGGCAGGGGATAACCTGTTGCTGCTGTTGATCTTCACCATGCTGTCTTCCATCGTGCTGGGCATGGGCGTACCCACCACGGCCAACTACCTGATTACCAGCACCATCATGGCGCCCATTGTGCACCGGGCGCTGGTGGCCTCCATGCCCGCCCTGTATGCGGGGCTGCGCGCCATTGGCCTTGGCTATGATGTGCTGCCAGCGCATTTGTTCACCTTTTACTTCGGAATTATCGCCGATATTACGCCCCCGGTGGCCCTGGCGGCCATGGCGGGCGCCGCCATTGCCAAGTCTGACCCCCTGAAAACCGGCGTCGAGGCCACCAAGATCGCCATCGCTGCCTTTGTAGTGCCGTTCATTTTCGTCTACAATCCCCAGATGCTGATGCTCAACGCCCAGTGGTATGAGGTGGTGCTGATCGCTATTACCGCCCTCATCGGCATGTTTGGCCTGGGCATGGGGGTGGAAGGCTACTATGAGAGCAAACTCAACATCCTGCAGCGGCTGATGGCGGCGGCAGGCGGCCTGCTGCTGATCATCCCCGGCCTGCTCACCGACGGCATCGGCCTGGTGCTGATTGCGCTGGTGGTAATCTGGCAAAAGATGCAGAACAAGGGGCACAGTGCCGGGCAACAGTCTAATACTCATTCCAAACGGTAACGCATCGTCGCGTTGGTGTTTTTGCCCCACTGCTGTGTCGGCTGTTCGGTCGGCGTAGCGCCACTACGCCTTCCTCATCTACTCCTTGCAGTGGAGCAAAAACCCATACCGCTTTGGATGCGTTGCCGCTTTACATGAGTATAAGCATACAGCGTAAGCACCATAATAAGAGCCCCAAACAGGAGCCTAAGCGCTCCGCATCTCTGAAATGCACCCCCTCTGTTGATTTTGTCCAACTTTGGGGGTGCATATCACGCTGGAAGGAGCGGATGGGTTAACTAGTGAAGTGGCTATGCTTTTAATAAAGACAGAATACGCTTATCCTTTCCCAGCAGATAAAGCATGTGGCGGGCGGATCCGTTTGGCTGATTTCTTCCAGCTTCCCACGCCTCTACAGTGCGGGTAGATACGCCAACAACATTGGCAAGACCTTGTTGTGTTAAGTTCAGCTCACGGTGAACAGCAACAACATCATCCGCTTTATATTCCGGCACATGGATTGCCCTTACTACGGAACGGGCGGCCCTTTTGTTGCCGCGCTTGTATTCGATGGCTTGCTGTAGGCTCTCGGTTAAGAGATTAAAATCTTCTTTTTTCATGGTATTACTCCTTAAGGATCTTGATGAAGCTGCGGATAATCCTCTTCTCGTCTTCGGTCATATCGGTCTGTGTGTTCTTTGCGTAAGCTGCCAACAAGTAAGTTTCTTCCAGCATCATCAAATCAACATAGATGACTCTTGCCCCGCCACGCTTGCCATGGTCTTTAGCAGACACCCGCACTTTGCGCGCTCCTCCTGTGCCCGGTATCAACTCTCCGGATTCGGGATCTATCAGGAGGGTGTTCTGCAGTGCGGCAAGGTCGCTGTCATTAAGCCCAATTGCTGCCCATGAACGATCAAGCCGGTGTCATAATAAACTCTCGCTTCAAATAGTCGCCCTCCTGCAACTCCATGATATACTATTTAATAGTAGTTTTCAAGAGTTCAGTTTTATAACTACTCCGTCATGATCCGCAGGATGGTCTTGTCCGTGGGCGCCATGCCCTCAGCCGCCACTGTGCCGATGTGGCGGATGGTTTCCTCGGTATCATGTCCCACGATGCCGTCCCCCGGCTGACACACCTGGTTGTTGCGCGCCATTTCCAGTGCCAGAAAGGCGTTTTGCAGCGCCACCGCGATTTTCATGGCGCAGGACCCCTTGGCGCCGTCGCACAGGATGCCGCCCGACACCGCCAACGTGTTGGTCAGCGTCATCTCGATCTGTTCCCGGGGCATGCCCCGAAGAAAGGCCACGCCGCAGCCGGCGGCGGCCGCCGCGCTGACCGCCCCGCAGAAGGCGGACAGCTTGCCGATGAACTGCTTCTGGTAGATGGACAGCAGGTTGCTCAAAATCAGCGCCCGGTATAACCGCTCCCGGGGGCTGCCCAGCACCTGGGCCATGTGGATCACGGGCACAGAGCCCGTCAGGCCCTGGTTGCCGCTGCCCGCGTTGATGGTGACCGGTGCGTCGCAGCCAGCCATGCGGGCGTCTGATGCTGCGGCGGCCAGCGCGGTAGCCTCCACCTCCGGCCGCCCGTGGGCCATCCCCAGCATGGTGCGGCCCACCTGCTGTCCCCAGGCGCCATTCAGGCTTTCCCGGGCGATGGCCATGTTGCTGTCGATCTGCTGTTGCAGCAGGGCTGCCAGGTCGGGGTTGGCGGCCAGGTCCGCGTCTCCGGCAAAGGCGAAAATGCCGTCCAGCGACATGCCGCTACGATCGGCCTGGGGCCCTCCTGTGGCCGCATCCGTCAGTTTCAGCAGGATCTGATCGTCCAACTGCCGCAGGCTGACCCGGTCATGGGCCCCGCTGACCACGGCCACCGCCCGGTGCTTCTGCCCGGCAACCTCAAC
>JAAZBR010000086.1 GCA_012513735.1 Clostridiales bacterium
ATCATGGCGCGCATTTGTTGTCCAATCCCTCCCCAGCGTTCTGTTCTCAGGATGAGTATACCCGATCCGCCCGATAAAGGGAGCCCCGCGGTCATTTCCCACGCGTTGACAGCCGCTCTCCAAGTTGTTAGGATAGCAGGCGTATTCTGACAGAAGAAGACGGAGGTCCGGATGCGTCGCTGCATGTTCCTGCTGGTGCTGCTAGCCCTGATGACAGGGCTTGGCGGCGCGGTGGCCAAAGGTACACAGATTGTGCTCACCTTCACAGGGGATTGTACGCTGGGCAGCGAAGAACACCTGAGGGACAGGCCCTACAGCTTTGACAGCTTCATTGCCCAGCACGGATATGGCTATCCCTTTGACAAGGTGTTGCCTATTCTGCAGCAGGATGATGTGACCGTCATCAACTTTGAAGGGGTGCTGTCTGACAGCGCCCGGGGGCGGGTCAAAAAAACCTATAATTTCCGGGGTCCGCCGGATTTCGTTAACATCCTCAAGGCCGGCAGCATCGAGCTGAGCTACCTGGGCAACAACCACACCGGCGACTACGGCCAGCGCGGCTATGACAGTACCATCCAGATCTTTGAGCAAGCCGGCCACAACTGGTTTGCCACCACCGAATACGGCGGCAAAACCTGGGTGTTTGAAAAGAACGGCGTCAAGGTGGGCTTCGCCGGATGCTACATCAGCTACTGGGTGAAAAATCCCCAGGCGGTTAAACAAAGCTTTGAGCAGTTACAGGCCCAGGGATGCGACTTCATTGTAGGGGTGATGCACGGCGGCGCCGAGTACTCTTCCCAGCATGACCGCTATCAGCAGCGGCTGGCCCGCTTCATGGTGGACAATGGGGCCGGCCTGGTGGTGGGCCACCATCCCCATGTGCTGCATGGAGTGGAGATCATGGACAGCGCCACCGTGGTATATTCTCTGGGCAACTTCGCCTTTGGTGGTAACAAGGACCTGCGCTCCACCCAGACAATGTTGGCGCAATTCACCCTGTCCTTTGATCGTGAGGGCCGATATATGGGCCAGCAACTTAATCTGCTGCCCGCCCACCCATCGGGCACGCTGACTCACAACAACTACCAGCCCATACTGGTCAGCGGCCAAAGAGCCGACAGCATCATTGATCTGGTGCGTCGCATCTCTCCTATGGAAATCCAGGATTATCAGGAGGGGATCGGCGCCGTTCAGGCTTTCGTGCCTGCGGCCGCGCCGCCCCTTATCAAACGCGATCCCGCGCCTGTGGCGCCATAGACAGGAGGCAAAATCATGTATGCGATCCTCTCCAAAGAACGCCTGAACCCCACGGTCTCCCGCATGGTGATCGAAGCCCCCTTTGTGGCGCGCAAAGCCCAGGTGGGTCAGTTCATTATTCTCAGGGCGACCGATCAGTCTAAACGCATCCCGCTGACTGTGGCCGATGTGGACCGGGAAAAGGGCACCGTGAGCATTATCTACCAGGTGGTGGGCGCTGGCACCATGGAGCTGGACAGCCTAGAGGCCGGCCAGGCCCTGCACGATTTTGTAGGCCCTCTGGGCACCGCCAGCGAGCTAGAGGGATTCAAAAAGGTCTGCGTAGTGGGCGGCGGTGTGGGCTGCGCCATTGCCTATCCCTCAGCCAAAAAGCTACACCGGCTGGGCACCGAAGTACACAGCGTCATTGGCTTCCGCACCAGGGATCTTGTGATCCTGGAAGATCAGTTCCGCGAGGTGTCCACCCTGATGCGGGTGATGACCGATGACGGCAGTTACGGTGAAAAGGGTCTGGTCACCCAGGCGCTGGAGGAGCTGATACAAGCAGGTCACCGGTATGATCAGGTCATCGCCATCGGACCTTTGCCCATGGTGAAGTTCGTGTGCCAGGTAACAGCCAAATATGGCATCAAAACCATCGTGTCTATGAACAGCATCATGGTGGATGGCACCGGCATGTGCGGCGGATGCCGCCTGACCGTGGGCAACGAAACCAAGTTTGCCTGCGTGGATGGGCCGGAGTTTGACGGCCACCTGATCAACTTTGACGAGGCCATCAGCCGCAGCCGCATGTATCAGAGCTTTGAGGAAACCGCCCGGGAGGATGCCTGCCGCCTGTTTGACAAAGAAGTCAAGATGGGCCAACGCACACCCCGAGTACCCATGCCCGCCCGGGATCCGGTGCTGCGCTCCCAGGATTTTGAAGAGGTCGCCCTGGGCTACAACCGCCAGATGGCGGTGGATGAGGCACGCCGCTGTATGCAGTGCAAGCACAAGCCCTGCGTGAGTGGATGCCCGGTGGGCATCGACATCCCCGACTTCATCAAGCAGATTGCCCTGGATGACCCGGAGGGCGCCTACGAGGTGTTGGCCAGGGACACAGCGTTGCCGGCAGTATGCGGCCGCGTATGCCCCCAGGAAAGCCAGTGTGAAGGCCGTTGCGTATTGGGCATCAAGGGCCAGCCGGTGGCCATCGGTGCATTGGAGCGGTACGCTGCCGATGTGCACATGGCCAAGGAGGAGGAAGCCCCCGTCTGCGGCCTACCCCAGGGCAATCGCAAGGTGGCGGTGGTGGGCGCCGGGCCTTCGGGCCTGACGGCAGCAGGCGAGCTGGCCAAGCGCGGCTATGCTGTGACACTGTTTGAAGCGCTGCATGAGCCGGGCGGCGTGCTGACCTACGGCATTCCGGAGTTCCGCCTGCCCAAGCAGATTGTCCGCCGTGAGGTATCAGGGCTGGAGAAGCTGGGCGTCCGCATCGAATGCAACATGGTGATTGGTAAAACCCTCACCGTGGACGATCTGTTCGATCGGGGGTTTGAGGCACTGTACATCGCTTCGGGCGCCGGCCTGCCGCGGTTTATGAACATCCCCGGCGAATCTTTAAACGGCGTGCTGTCAGCCAACGAGTACCTGACGCGCATCAACCTGATGAAGGCCTACCAGCCGGGCGCTGCCACCCCCATCTTCAAGGGGCAGCGTGTGGCCGTGGTGGGCGGTGGCAACGTGGCCATGGATGCTGCCCGGTCCGCCAAGCGCATGGGAGCAGAGGAGGTCACCATCATCTACCGCCGCGGTATGGAGGAACTGCCTGCCCGCAAGGAGGAGGTGCACCACGCCCAGGAGGAAGGCATCCTGTTCAAAACCCTGTGCGCCCCCACCGAGGTGCTGGGTGAAAAGGGATGGGTGAAGGGCGTGCGCTGCATCCGGATGGAGCTGGGCGAACCCGATGCCTCGGGCCGCCGCCGGCCCCTTGAGAAGCCGGACAGCGCCTTTGAGATGGAAATCGACACCCTGATCATGGCCATTGGCACCGACCCCAACCCCATGTTGACCCGCAGCACCCCGGGGCTCACCACCGACAAGCGGGGCTGCATCGTCGCCGACGAGGTGGGTTTGACCGACCGTCCCCTGGTATGGGCCGGCGGGGACGCCGTCACCGGCGCCGCCACCGTAATCCTGGCCATGGGCGCCGGCAAAACAGCAGCGCAGGCCATTGACAAGGCGCTTTCGGGCGGCACATCCCGGCCAACACAAGCCGACTGAAGCGCACACGCCACACACGTTTGTGGCGCGCTTGCGCTTTGGATCGTTTCAGCCTATAATAGGTTGATAATAGTTTAGGGCCGCGTGACGGCTGAGAAGGAGCAGAGATGGACTTTCGCTCAATGCTGGATCAGGTCAAGCAGGCCTTCGTGATTGGCAAAAACAACACCTTCCTGCATGGCAGGCAAGGTGGGCAGGCTGATCAGAATGCCTACGAGGCCGAGCAGGCCTATCAGGCCCCCCAGCAAAGCTATGCCGCCCCCTATCCTCAGCAGGGCTGGCAGCAGCCCCAACAGCAGCAGGCTGCCTGGCAGACCGATCCCTATCAGGGACAGCAGCCGGGCTATGGCCAGCAGGCAGGCTACCCGCAGGCACAGCAACAGATGTACCAGACGCCTCCTGCCTACGGGCAGCAGGCGGCCTATCAGCAGCCCCAGGCAGGTTATGCCCAGCAGGCCCCGCAATCCCCCGCCTTTGCGGGCTATCAGCCCCAGGCGGAGCCCCCGGCCTTTGCCACCCAGATCGCGCCTGAGGGCATCAGGGAAAGCGGCCGTAACCGCCGTTCAGCCCAGCATCAGCAGGAGGCGCCTGCCGCCTATGCGCCGCCTGCGCCGCCGGAAAACCTGGTGCAGTTCCCCGGTGCCCAGCAGGCAGAGAGCCGTATGGTGGATGCCTATGTGGTCAATGTATTCAACATCACAAGCTGCCGCCAGGCCATGAGCTGCCTGCGCAAGGGCCAGTGCACCCTGATTGTGATGGATCAGTTGATCGACAAGGCGGAGATCCGCCGCTATGTAGACATGCTGACCGGCGCTTGCTATGCCCTCAACGGCACCATGACGCGCCTTTCGGCCAAAATCGGCTTTTATATCATGGCGCCCAGCGGCATGACGGTATATACCGATCCGGTGACCAGCAACGCCAACGCCCAGCCCCGCCAACAGCAGGCGCCCCTATACTACGCCTCCACGACGCCGGGCAGCATGCCCACCCGTGGGGCAGGTGATTTTTCCGCCCAGGGTGCCTATGCAGCCATACCGCAGATGAGCTTCTCCGCCCACCAGGCGGCGCAGCCCGCTGCCCAGCAGGAAAGCTATACCCCCGAGCAGGAGAGTTATTCCGCCTACCAGCAGCCTGAACAGGCGCAGCGTTATGCTGCCCTCTGACCGATCGTAAAATAGCATAAGAGTAAGCACCCGAAAGGAGCAATTGCCATGGCCATCACGGTAACGATGATCGAGGAAAAAGAGTTTAAAACCAAGGTTCGCGGCTATGATCCTGTGGAGGTGGATGAGTTTCTTGACGCCATCTGCGATGAAATGGTGGACATGCAAAACACCATCCAGACACTGCGCGAGCAGTTGAAGCAGCGCGCCGAGCAGAGCGCCCCCTTCGCCCCGCTGCCTGTCACACCCCCACCGATGCCGGCCTCTCCCCTGGCTCCTATCCCTCAGATGACGGGCTTGAAGGAAGAGGAGGAGGACCGGGTGCCGGTGGATATTGAAACGGCCCAGAAA
Source organism: Clostridiales bacterium (assembly GCA_012513735.1). GTDB lineage: Bacteria > Bacillota > Clostridia > Christensenellales > Aristaeellaceae > UBA1038. The sequence goes on from JAAZBR010000086.1 coordinate 5,037, forward strand.
CTGCTGGCCTCCACCCAGCGCATCTGTGATGAAGCGCTTGAAGATGCGCGTAAGCGGGCGGAAGAGATCATTCAGGAAGCCGAGGACCAGGTGCCCGATCCCGAGCTGACCGATCTGGAAGCTCAGCGCGACAGCGTGCGGGCCGAGATCGAACGCATGAAAAAGGACGCAGCGGATTTCCGCAAGCGTTTCCAAAACATGTTGAAGGATCAGAACGAGATGCTGAACACCCAAACGGAGCTGTTCTGATGTTGCTGGGTGCGTTGGAGGCCGGCGGCACCAAGATGGTGATGGGTATTGCCGATGAGCAGGGCCGTATCCTGCGCAGCAGCAGTTGCCCCACCCGCCTGCCGGATGAAACAACAGAGGATATCCTGGATTTTTTTGAGGGCGAAAAGCTGGATGCTCTGGGGATCGCCACCTTTGGGCCAGCGGATCTGAACCCAGCTTCTCCCACCTATGGCAGCATCACCAACACCCCCAAGCTGGCCTGGCGTGACTTTCCTTTGCTGCGCCGGCTGCAGGAGCGGCTGAAGGTGCCCGTCGCCATTGATACCGATGTGAACGGCGCCGTGCTGGCCGAGGTGCGCATGGGCGCAGCCCGGGGCCTGCGCAACTGCCTGTACATGACCGTCGGCACAGGCATCGGCGGCGGTTTGATGAGCGAGGGCCAATTGGTACACGGCCTGATCCATCCGGAATGGGGCCATGTCATCGTAGCCCGGCACCCGGAAGATCCCCTGACCCGGGGCATCTGTCCCTTTCACGAGCACTGCGTCGAAGGTTATGCCTCCGGCCCCTCCATACAGGCCCGCTGGGCCACCCCTGCCCAGGAGTTACCCCGCGACCACCGCGCATGGGAAATAGAGGCCTGGTATCTAGCCCAGGTATGCATCACCGCCATGATGGCCGTATCACCCGAGCGTATCATTTTGGGCGGCGGGGTCATGAACAACACCGATTTGTTTGACATGATCCGCAAAAATGTCACCATGCTGCTGGGTGGCTATCTGCGCTCCCCTGCGCTGCAGGACATGGACAGCTACATCGTGCCCCCCGCCCTGTACCCGGATTCGGGTCTGGTGGGCGCGGCGTTGTTGGCTGCTGATGCCATAAGCAAGTAATCAACAAACCTTTGTAGACGGGCAGGGCAGTACACATAGGAGGACACATGTAATGGAAGGGCTGCTGCTCATCATAGCCATTGTGCTGCCGATTGTCGGCGGCATTCTTGTTTTTCTTGTTCCTTGGCTGAATGAAAACCGAAAGGACCGCAGTGCCTTCGTCTTTGCGGTGATGATGCTGGAGTGCATCGTGGTATCGCTGATTACGCTTGACAGTCCCAGGCGGCTGGTGCTGTTTGAAATTACCAGCCATTTGCCCATTGCCCTGCTGTCAGACAGCACCTCCAGCGTGTTCTCGCTGATCGTTGCCCTGATGTGGACGGTATCAGGCTTCTTCTCCTTCCGCTACATGCAGCACGAGCAGAATGAACGCAGCTATTACGGCTTCTACCTGCTTACCCTGGGCAGCCTGATGGCGCTGACGCTGTCGGGTACTATGGTCACCATGTACCTGTTCTTTGAGATGATGACCTTTATTTCCGTGCCGCTGGTGCTGCATACACGCACCAAGGAGGCGGTGGCGGCCGGCATCAAATACCTGATCTATTCCGTAGCGGGGGCCACCATGGGCCTGCTGGGTATTTTTGTGCTGACCCCCAACCTGACCACCCCCTACTTTGTGATGGGTGGTTCACTCAACCTGCAGGCGCTGACGATATCGCAGGAAGCGCTGCTGGTGGTGATCTTTATCACCTTGCTGGGCTTTGCCACCAAGGCTGGCATGTTCCCCATGCACGGCTGGCTGCCCACCGCCCATCCTGTGGCGCCGGCCCCCGCCAGCGCTGTGCTGTCGGGCGTTATCACCAAGGCCGGGGTGTTTTGCATTTTCCAAATGATTTTCTATGTCATCGGGCCGGATTTCATCCGCGGTACCTGGGTGCAAACAGCCCTGCTGATCTGTGCCACCATCACGGTGTTCATGGGCTCCATGCTGGCCATCGACGAAAAGATGCTGAAAAAGCGCCTGGCCTATTCCAGCATCTCCCAGGTCAGCTATGTGTTGTGCGGCCTGTTCATGCTGGACAAAACCACCTTTGGCGGCGCACTGCTGCAGTTGGTTTTCCACGCGCTGGCCAAGAATGCGCTGTTCCTGTGTGCAGGCGCCATCATCTACAAAACAGGCCTCCAGCGGGTGGATGAGATGCAGGGCCTGGGGCGCCGCATGCCGGTGACCATGGGGCTGTTTATACTGTGTGCCCTATCCCTGGTGGGCATCCCGCCCCTGGGCGGCTTTATCAGCAAATGGTATATTGCGGAAGGCGCTCTGGGCAGCAGCATGCCGGTGTTCAGTTGGCTGGTGCCCGTGGTGTTGCTGATCAGCGCGCTGCTGACGGCGGGCTATCTGCTGCCCCCCAGCATCATGGCTTTCTTTGGTGGCATGGTCGATGGGGAAGCCGTATCCACCCTGTCCCGGGCTGAATCCTCCACGGTGATGCTGGTACCCATCGCCTTGCTGGCTCTGGCGCTGCTGGTTCTGGGCAGCATGCCCGCCGCCCTGATCGACGCATTCAGCGGCATGGCCAACCTTCTGTTTTAGGAGGCGCACATGATTATCGTTGCATTGTTGCTGCCGATGGTTCTAGGTGCTTTGTTGCCGGCAATCAATTTCAAAAACCGTCGTAGTCACGGCTTCTACATCGAAGGTGCGGTGCTGATATGCGCTGCTTTGGGAGCCTGGGCGTTGCTCAAGGCCCCGGCCCCTGCTACGCTGTCCCTGCTTGGCGGGCAAAGCCTGGCGCTGCTGTCTGACGGCGCCGCGCGTATCCTGGGCCTGACCTTCTGCGTGCTGTGGCCGCTGGCCACGCTGTTCGCGCTGGAGTACATGGTGCATGACCTCAGGCAGGATGTGTTTTTCGCACGCTACATTGCCCTGCTGGGGCCGGCGCTGGCCCTCTGCGTGAGCGCCAACCTGCTGACGCTGCTAATCATGTATCACCTGATCCACTTTGGCAGTCTGCCCCTTTCCAGCCACAGCAGCGGCGAGCGCGCCCAAATAGCGGCGCGCCGACAACTGTACTATCAACTTGTGTCCCTTGTCCTGACCGTCGCGGGCTATGTGCTGCTGCTGTCTGCCGGCGCCAGGGGACGGTTTGTCTATGGCGGCGGGCTGGACACAGCAGTCAATGAGCGGCTGCGCATTGCCTTTGTGCTGCTTGCCCTGGGTTTTGGCATTGGGGCAGCCCAGTTCCCCTTTCACAGTTGGCTGCCGCAGGTCACCACCGGCCCCACAGCCACCACGGCGCTAATCCACGACGTGTTGCTGGTCAGCAGCGGCGCCTACGGCCTGGCCAGGCTGGTCTATTGGTGCTTTGGTACCGGCGGGCTGACCGGCACCTGGGCCCAGTGGGGACCCCTGGCACTGGCCTGCCTGACGATTGTCTATGGCTCGATCATGGCCTTCCGGGTGGATGAGCTAAAACCGCGGCTGGCCTACTCTACCGCCTCCAACATGGGCTATGTGTTTTTCGGCCTGCTGCTGATGACACCCCAGGGGCTGACAGGCGGGCTGCTGCACCTGATTTTTCACGCGCTGGCTAAGATGACCCTTTTCCTGGCGGCAGGCACCTTCATCCTGCGGACAGGCGTGCATACGGTGCAGGACATGCGGGGTACAGCCTCCCGCCTGCCCGTGACCACAACCGCCTTCACCGTCAGCAGCTTCTCCATGATCGGTCTGCCTCCCCTGCTGGGCTTTCTGAGCAAGTGGACGCTGGCCCAGGCCGCCGGGGCTCAGAACTCTGTGCTGGCATGGGTGGGCATGGGGGCGCTGCTGATCAGCGCTGTGCTGACCTGTATGTACCTGCTGATCCCTGCCGTGGAAGCCATCTGGATATCCCGCAGTGCCGATGCGCTGCCCTCCCGTGCCGTGGGCGGACCCATTGACATCAGCCTTATGCTGCTGACACTGATGATATTGGGCCTGGCCTTTGTCAACTCCCCCTTGTTTGATGCCGTCAGCCGTGTCGCCCTGGGCCAGGGCTGAGGAGGAACGATGGACTGGATGCTGGTGATCTTGGTGATTCTTCCTGCCCTGGGTGCCCTGCTGTGCGCCGTGCTGGGAAGCAAACATTTGCGCCTGAGCTATGGGCTGATGGCGGCTATCTCGCTGGTTGAGCTGGCCCTGTGCGCCTGGGTGTTCGCGATGGCGCAGAACCCCACCTTTGCTGTGTCGCGCTTTATCGGTCTCGGCCTGCGGCTGACGGGGGATGGCTTCCGTGCGCTGTACGCAGGCGTTGCCAGCTTCATGTGGCTGATGACCTCTCTGCTGCTGCCCCAGTACATGCGCCATGGTCACGCCCAAAGCCGCTACAACCTGTTCACCATGCTGACCATGTCGGCCACGGTGGGCGTTTTTCTGTCCGATGACCTGGTGACCTGCTTTCTGTTTTTTGAAATCCTCTCCTTCACCAGCTACTGCTGGGTCATCCATGAGCAGACACCCCAGGCCTTCCGCGCCGGCGCCACCTACCTGGCCATCGCCGTGCTGGGGGGTATGGTAATGCTAATGGGCCTGATGATGCTCCAGGCGCGGCTGGGCACCCTGTCCTTCGACCAGTTGGGCCTGCTGGCCCAGGAGGCCGACCCTGCCAGCCTGTACCTGCCGGGTGTCCTGATCCTGACCGGGTTTGGCGCCAAGGAGGGCATGTTCCCGCTGCATGTGTGGCTGCCCAAAGCCCACCCGGTGGCGCCGGCTCCGGCCAGTGCACTGCTGTCGGGCGTACTAACCAAGGTGGGCGTATTTGGCATTCTGGTGGTGTCCACCCGACTATTTTTTGAAAACGCCCTGTGGGGCAACCTGCTGCTGGGGGTGGGGCTGATCAACATGGCCCTGGGCGCCGTGCTGGCGCTGTTCTCCACAGACCTGAAGCGAACGCTGGCCTGCAGCTCCATGAGCCAGATCGGCTTTATTCTGATAGGCATCGGCATGCAGAGCCTGCTGGGCGAGCACAACGCCCTGGCTGCCCAGGGCACGGTGCTGCATATGCTCAACCACAGCCTGATCAAGCTGGTGCTGTTCATGGCGGCCGGCGTCGTGTACATGAACCTGCATCAGCTTAACCTCAACGACATCCGGGGCTACGGCCGGGGACGCTGGGGGCTGATGGCCTGCTTTCTTGTTGGCGCCGCTTCCCTTAGCGGCATTCCCCTGTTCAGCGGCTATGCCAGCAAGACGCTGCTGCATGAGAGCATTGTGGAATACATTGTGCTGCTGGAGGAACAGGGCCTCAACAGCGGCTGGTACCTGGCAGCGGAGTGGGTGTTTATTATCAGCGGCGGGCTGACCTTCTGCTACATGACCAAGCTGTTTGTGGCCCTGTTTATTGAAAAGCATCCCACCCGACAGGCGGAGTTTGATGCCCGCGGCCGCAGCATGCAGTCCCTTTCTGCACTGGCGCTGGGTATTTCAGCCCTGGTGCTGTTCCTGTGGGGCCTGTGGCCCGAGGGCATCATGGCCCCCCTGGCCAACAGGATGCTGCCCTTCCTGCATGCTCATGAACCGGCCCACGCGGTGCATTTCCTGGCGCCGGTCAATCTGATCGGCGGTGGAAAATCCCTGGTGATCGGCGCCCTGCTGTACCCCACGCTGGTGCGGGGCTGGCTGATGAAAAAGGACGCCCAGGGGCACCGCCTGTATGTGAACCGCTGGCCTGCCTGGCTGGATCTGGAGGACGCGGCGTACCGCCCCCTGCTCAGGCTGCTGGGCAAGCTGGGTATGGGTATTGCCAGAATACTGGACCGGTCCCTGGACCAGATGCTGTTCCACTGACTGACTAAGATCGGCATGGCGCTAACACGATTCTTTGCGGGCATCCTGGATGGCCTGCTGTTTCTGATCATGCACACACTGCTGCGCCCTATCAAGCGCCGGCAGGATGAGCCCCGGGAACAGCAGAAGCCGCTTTCATAATGACAACTTAACAGGTTCCTCGCAAAAACACCGCCAAGCAAGCGGTGTTTTTGGCTATGCTATAGGAATACCTTATTCAGACTTTTGTGCTTTCCTTCGGGCAGGCCGCCACCCCAGGATATAGGCTACCAGCACCGCCATGTAGAGGGCGCACAGCGCGATGGTCAGAAACAGCATCCCGGTGCTCTGGGGTGCGAAGCCTATCAACAGCAGCATGGGCGCACCAAACAGGATGGCCGTGCCGGAGCCAATGACCAACTGATCGGCGGCGGGTGTCTTCAGCTCCGGGTCTATCTGCCGCAACAGCAGAATGCCGCTGGAAATGGTGCCCGTCAACATGCCATACATGGCCACAAAGCTCTCCTCCCTGAAATCGGGGGTCAGGACATAGCACAGTTTTTTGACAAAGTAATAGGTGGTAATGGCGCCCAGCACCGCCATCAGAAGAAAGGGCGTCCACAGGCCCTTCAGATCGCCGATATCAATGGCGGCAATGCCGGCCACGATCATCAGGTCAAAGCACAGACCGGAAATGCGGTTAAGCAGGTAGTTGTTCTGATACTGCCTGGTCATCACCTTGTTTTTGCGCAGGGCCTTCAGGATGCCGCTAATCCCCATGGCAACCAACGAGCCGGTGATAAAGTTGAATCCCCACAACAACGGTGACAGGGTTTTGGCAAAGCCGGGGGCAACAGCCTCCACCAGGCTGGAAATCCCCAGCGTTACCCCATAGGTCAGCAGGTATGTGAGCAGCACCAGGGCCACTTGGGTGGACAGGCGATCCACCGATTCCGCAATGGGCACCTCGTTTTCATCCTCAAAGGTGTCCACGGTGATGGAACCCGACACATAGTCGTGGGTTCGGATCACATAGCCCTTGTTCTTCACCAGGTATCGCGTATACCACAATCCCACCAGGCAGGCGGACAGGTAACCGGCTGCCGCCAAGGACAGGCCGAAGCTGCGACCGCCGATAAAGCCCAGCGCCTCATAGGTGGAACCTACATTGTTGGCCTGGCCCGGTCCTTGTCCATAGGCCATGGGCAGCAGAATGCCGGACGCCTTGAAAAGGCCGGGCATGAAAGTATAGGCCAGCACCACGCTGATGAACAGCCCCACCAGCGCCTGCATCAGGTAGGTGGATACGATCAGCGCGCCCGATTTGAAGGCGTAAGCACCGCCACGGCTGTCCTTGACGGTACGCAGGGACAGCGCAATAAACCCCAGCGCAATGCCATGGTAGGTGATCATGTCCAGGGTGTCGGCCGGCACATCAAACAGGCCGGTATTGCGGATGATCAGCAACAGAAAGCCTGCCAGGGCCGACACGGGCAACAGGGAGTTGCGCACCACCGCCACCTTGCGGTTGAGCACATTGCCCAGCAGCAGCAGCCCCGCAATCACCCCCAGGTAAACAAACACATTCCACAGGCCTGCATTGGCGGCTGAATAATCCATATTACCCCTCCTGATTTCGCAGGATCTGCAGCAGATCCCGGTATTTAAGTGCGCTGCGCGGGTTGATGCTGTCAAAGTCGTAGTGGTTTCCCCTGCGGTCGGTCATCAGCAGGCGGTTTTTGCGGTAGATAGCCAGGCCGCGAACATCCTCCATGGGCATGGACCAGGATCCCACGGAAAGCCCCTGCCCATCCATTTTCAGCACACCCCGGGCCAGCTCCTCCAGCCCGTGCTGTTCATTGACCCGGCTTAATACATAGTTAGCGTCCGTGAGGGCGAAACCGGGCTTTGCCGCCATGTTGGCCAGCGTTTGTCGCTGCCAGGCCACCCAGTCCCGTATATGACGGTGGGCAAAGCCGCCCTCCAGGGCGCCCGTCTGCGTGTACTCCGCCCTGGCGCCACAGGCATTACAAAGCAGCAGGTTACCCTCTCCATGCAGGCTACCCAGGGCCTGACATTTTGCGCATAGATACAATGCGTTTTCCAGTCCCCGGGCAAGGTTGCGGCCACGGTAGGCATGGGGTTGTATTTGCTGATCCCGCACAGCGTCCACATGGAGATCCTGCTTCATGGCTTCCTGAAGCTGTTCATCGGTCATCTCCCTGAGTTGCTGAGGTGTATACACCTGTCCCAGCTCGCCCCAGGTACGCCCCCTTCTGAGGCCCCTGCCCCAGCGGGGCTGGGTCAGATACCCGCCATGGACA
>JAAZBR010000087.1 GCA_012513735.1 Clostridiales bacterium
TCCTCCACCAGCACGCGCCGGTCGTAGGAGAAGGCCAGCTCCAGCGCATCGCTGAGGGAGCGGAAGTCCGTCGCCCGGCTGACGCCGATGGAACTGCCCAGGTTGGCGGGCTTTACAAACACCGGGTAGGGCAGCGTGCTTTCCACCTGCTTGATCAAAGCCACCGCATCATGCCGCCAGGCACTGCGCAGCACCGGCAGGTCTTTCAGCACCGGAAAGCCGAAGCTGCGGAAAACCTGTTTCATAAAGATCTTGTCCATGGAGATGGCGCTGGAGGAGACACCGCTGGAGGCATAGGGAATGTTCATCAGCTCCAGCAGGCCCTGCAGTGTGCCGTCCTCCCCGTGGAGGCCATGCATCACAGGGATGGCCACATCCAGCCGCGCCGCGATACGCCGGTTGCCGCCCCGGTAGAGGCGCCCCCTGTCATAGGCGATCAGCGCGCCCGAACGGGCGGTGACATCGGGCTGCACCCGCTGAATCCCCGGCTTACCCGGGTCAAAGGCGGGCACATAGGCCGTCATGCTTTTCAGGGGCTCGCCGGTGTACCAGGCGCCTTCCTGGGAGATATAGACGGGAATGATGTCATACTTGTCCCCGTCGGCGTGCTGCATCATCTGCACGGCAGAGATCACCGACACCTCATGCTCACAGCTTCGGGAACCGAAGATCACGCCCACTTTCAGCTTGCTCATGCCAATGCCTCGCTGTACTGGTCGGGCAGGTCGTTCTCGTACAGGATGATGTCGCCGGGCAGGGTGTGGCTGTCCATCCAGCTCTGGGCCTCCTGGAGGCTGACGAAAGTGTGGATGTTTTCAGCATTAAAGCCGGCGTTTTCCAATCCCTGCTTGATAGGCAGCGTGCGCTTGGGCCCTACCAGCAGTACCAGGTCGGCCACGGCAGCGATGTGCTCACCCATCTGACGGTGGTATTCAGCCTGCTGGGCGCCCAGCTCCACATAGCCCGGGGTGATGACCACCTTGCGGCCGTCGTAACCCGCCAGCACAGCCAGGGCGGCGCGGCTGGACTCCGGGTTGGTGTTGAAGCCGTTGTTGATCAGCACGCTGCCGTCAGGCTGCTTTTCGGGCTTCAGCCTGGCCTGCACGGGCTCTGCCTGGGCGATGCCGTGCTGCAACTGCGCATCGGTCAGCCCAAGGCGCCGGGCCACGGCAGCCGCCAGCAGCAGGTTGTTGATGTTGTGCTGCCCGCAAAGCTGAGTCTGGCATTTCAGCCGGGTTCCGTCCTTGAAGCACAGGGTGAAGCGGCTGCCCTCAAAATCAAGCTGCAGATCCTCCGCCCACAGGTCGTCCTCGGGCTTGCCCACGATGGCCTTGGGCAAAGCCGTCTGCTGATACAGCTCCAGGCAGATGCCGCCATCATTGAAAAACACGGCGTAGCCATCCTTGGGCAAGGCGCGGATCAGATCATACTTGGTGTCCCGCACCCGCTCAAGGCTGCCGAAGGTCTCCAGATGCTGGGGACCCACGGCAGTCAATACGCCGATCTGCGGCCGCACCAGGCGGCAAAGCTGGCGGATGTCATGGCGGTGCCGCGCCCCCATCTCGGCAATAAACACCCGGTGGGCGGGCTCCAGGTCCTCCCGCACGGAACGGGTGATGCCCATGGGGGTGTTGAAGCTGGACCGGGTGGCCAGCACGCTGTATCGTTGACGCAGCAGGGCGGCAAGAAAAAACTTGACCGAGGTCTTGCCGTAGCTGCCCGTGATGCCGATGCGGATCAGCCCCTCCTGGGCATCCAGTTGGCGCATGGCATCCCGCTCAAACAGCTTCTTGACAAAGTGCTCCAACGGGAACACCAGCAGCGCGGCCAGTGCCAGCCACAGGGGCAAAAACAGGGGCAGCACGCAGCTCAGACCCATAATGGGCGCCACAGCGCGCAGGCCCAGCCCCAGGGCAACCATTACCACGGCCAGTACAGCAAACAGGCGCTTGACCCGGGATGTATAGTGCAGGCGCTTGATGCTTTTGTGTCCGCGGTGGAACAGCAGCCCCAGGGCAATGCCCAGCGCCAGGGTCAGCAGCGCCGCCACCAGCATCAACCAGGGGCTGCCCGCCCGGGAGGCATAGTCGGCCCCCGCGCACAGCGCAAAACTGCCGACCGCCAACAGCAGACCGGGCAGCATTTCCTGCCGCCAGCGGCGTTTAAGCGCAGCCAGATAGCCGCCAAACTGATAGCTGCTCAGCTGGAACACATGTACCAGGCCCTTGGCCGCCGGTACAGCAGCCACGCAGGGCGCCAGCCACAGAATCAGGGTGAAAAGAGTATCAGACAACAGCTTGTTTATCCTCTCTGATGAAGGCCAGCACAATGGCCGCAAAGCGGGCCGCTTCCTCCAGGTAGGCAAAGTGCCCGCGCCCCGCAAAGGGGATCAGCGCGGCGTCGGGAATTTCCCGCTCCATGCGCTGGGCCATCCACAAGGGCGTCGCCTCATCCAGCTCGCCCCAGATAAGCAGTGTGGGCGCCTTGACCAGAGGCAGCAGGGGCCCTAAGTCCTCGTTGACGATACGCACGAAGGTGGCCTTCATGTCCTCATCCGCCTCAAGATAGTCAGCCGAACTGCGGCTGTCCCGCAGCCTCCGCTGTACAGCGGAGGCAACAGAGCCCACCAGGGGCAGGCGCTTCAGCTTTTCCAGCTTCTGCCGCTGTTGCTGGTACCTCTGGGCGGCCTCTTTTTCCTGCTCGCTCTGGGGGCGCCGCAGGCCGGCGCCGCCGGTCAGCACCAGGCGCTTGATCAGCCAGGGGCGGTTGGCCGCCAGCCACAGCGCAATGCGCCCGCCAAAGGAGTGGGCCACCAACGTCACCTGATTCAGGGACAGGGCCGCCATGGCGGCCTCGGTCCACAGGGCAAATTGCTCCACCCCCCAGGTCTCCCGGGGCTTGCCTGTCTGCCCGTGGGCCGGGAACTCCAGCGCCGTCACCCGGCAGTCGCCCTGCAGCAGGCGCGCGATGGGAGCCAGGTGACGCTCCAGCGTCACCGCCTTGCCCCAGCCGTGGAGCAGCAGCACCTGCTCCTCCCCGTTGCCGTATTGCTCGTAGTGGGAAGGGATACCCAGAACATCCATCATCATAGGGCGCTGCCCTCCCCACGCGGAAGCTGCAGGATGTAGCGGCACTTCCGGGTTGCCCCCATGCATACCTCCCGGTGCTCTGCCGGCACCGGGGCAATGCGCTCCAGCACACAGCCTGCGTGCAGGCAGGTGTAGCGGCTGGGCAGGTTGTCCACATTGGTGGTGATGACCGGGTGCAATAGTCCCTCCTGTTGCATCAAGGGAATCAGCAGGCGCAGCGCGCGGCCTGCATAGCCGTTGCCGCGCCAGGTGGGGTGGATGCGGTAGCCGATGTGCCCCAAATAGTACAGGGCCGGGCTTTCGCCCAGCCGCAGGCTGATGTAGCCAATGGGACGGCGGGAGCCCTTCAGGCAGATATGAAAGGTATAGCCATCCTCAATCTCGCTTTGGCGATCCTGCATACCCGCCTGATCCAGGATGAGTTCGATCACCCCATCGCCATACAGCGCCTTGCGGCGTTTCCAAAGGCCTAACACACTGCCTCCTGCCGCCTTCAGGCGGTGATTGTATTCTATCACACCGGGCCAGCCCCTTCAAGGCGAGGCGGCTTCTGACCGACGATGTCCAGCCCCGCGGATGAATATACATCTCTGTATATACATTTTCAGGTATACATTCTGCACGGTCTATGCTACACTTTTTATGGAAAAACTCTATTCTCAATACATTCGAGGTAATTGATGAACCTATCTGTATACAGCGAGACAGCGCCGCTGCGTGAGGTGCTGCTGCATCGGCCGGGGGCTGAGCTGGAGCAATTGACCCCCTCCCACCTGGGGCGCATGCTGTTTGATGACATCCCCTTCCTGTCGGGCGCCCAGAAGGAACACGACGCTTTTGCCGACACCCTGCGCCGTCAGGGTGTCAAGGTGCGCTATCTGCTGGACCTGGCGGCAGAAACGCTGCAGCAGTCGGACGACCTGCGCCTGTGCTTTATTGAAGACTTTATCACGGCCGCAGGCCCCGCAGCATCCTATTACGCCCAGCCCATCAGGGAGCTGCTGGGCAGTATGCGGGATTGCCGCCGGCTGGTAGAACACACCATGCGCGGCATCACTGACCGGGACCTTGATATCAGCCACCGGCGTCCGCTGGTGCAAGCAATCATCGGCAATGAGCCCAGCTTCATCACAGACCCGGTGCCCAACCTGTACTTCTCCCGGGATCCCTTCAGCGTGGTGGGTCACGGTGTAGTGCTAAGCCGTATGCATGCACCTGCCCGCCAGCGGGAGACCCTCTATGGCCGTTATATTCTGCAGCACCACCCGGACTATGCGGGCGCCGTACCACTGTACTACGACCCCAGTCTGCCCTTCAGCATCGAAGGGGGCGACCTGCTGACCCTGTCCCCCCGTCTGCTGTGTGTGGGCCTGAGCCAGCGCACCACCCCCGAAGCGGTGGAGCTGCTTGCCGACAGGCTGTTTCAGGATGAACGCTGCGGCATCCGGGAGGTACTGGCCATCAGCATCCCCAATATCCGCGCATACATGCACCTGGACACAGTCTTTACCCAGGTGGACAAAGCCGTTTTCACGGTCCATCCCGGCATTCTCAACGTGGTCAAGATCTGGCTGCTCAGGCCGGGAGTCGGGAGCCGGCTCCATGTGAAGGAACTGGAGGGCGATCTGGCGGACATTCTGGCCCAGGTCATGGGCCTGGATCAGGTCACGCTGATCAAGGGCGGCGGAAGCGACAGCATCGCTGCCCAGCGGGAACAGTGGAACGACGGCAGCAACACCCTGTGCGTGGCGCCGGGCAAGGTGATCGTGTATAACCGCAACACCGTGACCAACGCCATTTTGCAGGAGCACGGCATCCAGACCATCGAGGTGCCGGGCAGCGAACTGGGCCGCGGCCGGGGCGGGCCCCGCTGCATGTCCATGCCGCTGATCAGGGATAACGCCCAGCCGGATTAAAAAGCAAATAGGTTAGGTTATAATAAAACCCAACCTGTACATGATGAAGGAGGAACATCTATGCCGCTGAACCTGAAGGGACGCAGCTACCTGACGCTGAAGGATTTCTCGCCCGAGGAGATCCGCTACCTGCTGGACCTGAGCCACGACCTGAAGCGCAAGAAGCGCGCCGGTATCCCGGGGGATCTGCTCAGGGGGCGCAACATCGTATTGCTGTTCGAAAAAACCTCCACCCGCACCCGCTGCGCCTTTGAGACCGCCTGCTGGGATGAGGGCGGCAATGCCACCTTCCTCTCCAACAGCCAAATGGGAAAAAAAGAGAGTCTGGAGGACACCGCCAGGGTGCTGGGCCGCTTCTACGACGGCATCGAGTTCCGCGGGTTTGATCACAGAACCGTGGAGGATCTGGCACGCTTTGCCGGTGTGCCGGTGTGGAACGGCTTGACAGACCGCTTTCACCCCACCCAGGCCCTGGCCGACATCATGACGCTGGAAGAAAACACCAAAAAACCGCTGAGCGCCTGCAAGCTGGTGTACATGGGCGATGCCCGCAACAATGTGGCAAACTCCCTGATGGTGATTGCCGCCAAGCTGGGCATGCAGTATACCGCCATCTCCCCCGCCTCGCTGAAGCCCGAGGCAGCATTGTTCGATGAGATGCAGAAGCTGGCCGAAACAACGGGGGCTAAGCTGCAGTGGAGCGACCAGGTAAAGGATGTACAGGGTGCCGATGCCGTGTACACCGACGTATGGGTGTCCATGGGCGAAGAGGCGCTGTTTGAAGAGCGCATCAAGCTGCTCACCCCCTACAGGGTGACGGAAGATGTAATGCGCCTGACCGGCAACCCCGGATGCATCTTCCTACACTGCCTGCCCAGCTTCCATGATCTGGAGACGACCACGGGGCAGGAAATCCATCAAAAATACGGCCTCACGGAGATGGAGGTGGAGGACCGGGTCTTCCGGTCACCCAACAGCAAGGTATTTGACGAGGCAGAAAACCGCCTGCACACCATCAAGGCCGTGATGGTGGCCACCATCGGCAGGCAATAAACAGCTGCTGCCTGACTAAAGAAACATCACAGGGAGGTCTGCTGCGATGCGCAAGGTAAGGGTGGCCGTGTGGGGCTTCGGGGCCATGGGTTCCGGTATGGCCAGGGTACTGCTGCAACGGAAGGGGGTGGAGCTGGCCGGCGTCTGCGATCAGGACCCCGGAAAGGCGGGCCGCAGTGTATACGACCTGCTGGGCCTGGAGCGGGCAGGCCGGGAAGACGTAGTGGTCAGCGCCGACATCGATCAGGTGCTGGCCTTGCAGCCGCTGGACATCTGCCTGATTGCCACCAACTCCTTTGTGAAGGAGGTGTTCCCCAAGATCATCCGCGTGGTGGAAAGAGGCATCAATGTGCTGACCATCGCCGAGGAGATGGCCTGGCCCTGGGTAAAAGAACCGGAGCTTGCCCGCCAGATGGATGAACAGGCCCGGGAGAAGGGGGTCAGCGTGCTGGGCACGGGCATCAACCCGGGGCTAATGATGGACCTGTTGGCCGTGTTCCTGTCCGGCTGCATGACCGAGGTCAGCCATGTGCGCTGCGAGCGGGTGAACAGCCTGAGCCCCTTTGGCAAGGCTGTCATGGTGGATCAGGGCATCGGCATGACGCCGGAGGCCTTTGCAGAGGGCGTTCAAAACGGCACCTTGGCCGGCCATGTGGGCTTTGTGGAGTCTGCGGGTATGATCGCCTCTGCCCTGGGACTGCCGGTGGACCGCTTCCAGCAGCAAATGCTGCCCATTTTGACCCGGGTGGACCGGCGCAGCGCCCATGGCTTTGCGGCTGCGGGTCAGGTGGCCGGGGTCAACATGACCGCCCAGGCCCATGCGGGCGATCAGGAGCTGATTCACCTGATCCACCCCCAGCAGATCGAGCCTCACCTGGCGGATGTGGAAACGGGCGACTATGTAACGCTAACCGGCACGCCGCCGGTCAACATGGCTATACAGCCCGAGGTGGACGGCGGCGTGGGCACCATCGCCATGGCCTGCAATATGCTGCCCTTTGTGGTGGCGGCCAGGCCGGGGCTTCTGTCCATGCTGGACCTGCCGGTGCCCCGCTGTGTCATGGGCGACTACCGGGACATCGCCTTTGGAGGATCGCAACATGGCTAAGCAGGGCGAGTGGGTACGCATCCACAGCGTGGTGCTGCAGCCCAAAGAGCGGGCGCCCCAGGTACCCGAAGACACGGCCCGGCAGCCTCTGGAGCTGTGGGTCAAGGGATTTTTGCTGCAGGATGCCCAGCCGGGCGACCGGGTGCAGGTGCGCACCCGTACAGGGCGCGTGGCCGAGGGGACGCTGCTTGAAGATGGCCTCGACTACACCCACAGCTTCGGCCATTTTGTGCCCGAGCTGATGCAGATCGATGCCCAGGTGCGGGGTCGCCTCTTTGGAGGTGATACGTAATGAGAGATAACAGCTACGCCGCTGTCATGGCCCGCCGGGGCGACATCATGAAGGCCGCCGTGGGCATGGATTTTGCTCGCTTCGAATCGGGCGGCATGGCCTTTGACTACGAGGCCATGATGGCCGCACCGGGCCTTAGCCTGCAGGATGTGGAGCAGATCCAGCGGGACTACGCCATTGGCAACACCCCGCTGATCGAGCTCAAAAACCTCACTGCCCTGTCGCGTTCCTGCGCGGACAGCGGCATGGGGGCGCGTCTGTTCATCAAGGATGAGGCCTGTAACCCCTCGGGCAGCTTCAAAGCCCGCCGGGCCGCCATCAGCGTGGAGATGGCCCGGCGTCTGGGCTATCAGGGGGTGGTCACCGCCACCAGCGGCAACTACGGCGCGGCGGTGGCCAGTTGTGCCGCCAAGGCCGGGCTTCAGTGCATTGTGGTGCAGGAGTGCTTTGACAGCCGTGGCCTGGGCCAGCCCGAAATCGTGGAGAAGGCCCGCCTGTGCGAAGCCGTGGGGGCTGAGGTGATCCAGCTTTCGGTGGGACCGGAGCTGTTCTACGTGTTTTTGCGCACCCTGGAAGAAACGGGCTACTTCAATGCCTCTCTGTACACACCCTATGCCATTCTGGGCATCCAGACCCTGGGGGCGGAGATCGCCGTCCAGTGCCGCAACCAGGTAGGCCGCGCTCCCGACTGGGTGGTGGTGACCAACGCGGGCGGCGGCAACCTGACAGGTACCGCTCGGGGGTTGAAGCAAATGGGCTGTGATGCCCACGTGGCAGCCGCCAGCGTCAGCCTGCAGGGGCTTCATATGGCCAGCGACCGGGATTTTAACCGCA
>JAAZBR010000088.1 GCA_012513735.1 Clostridiales bacterium
CACCATCTCGGTCGAAGTGTCCGAGCTGCTAAGCCACATGCTGACATTGCGGGGTGTGCCCCATGAGGTGCTCAACGCCAAGCAGCACGCCCGGGAAGCCTCCATTGTTGCCCAGGCAGGCCATTTTGGCGCCGTGACCATTGCCACCAACATGGCGGGCCGCGGCACGGATATTCTGCTGGGCGGTAATCCGGATTATCTTGCCCGCCGTGCCATGCGCCAGGAAGAGTATTCGGACGATCTGATCGAGGAGGCCACCGGCCGCAACGAGAACGTGCCCGAGGAGGTGCTGGCGGCGCGCAGGCGCTATCAGGAACTGCGGGACGACTTTAAGGTGGAAACCGACAAGGAACATGAACAGGTGGTGCAGGTAGGCGGCCTGCACATTATAGGCACCGAGCGGCACGAGAGTCGGCGCATCGACAACCAGCTTCGCGGCCGTGCCGGGCGCCAGGGCGATCCGGGCAGCAGCCAGTTTTTCATCTCCCTGGAGGACGATCTGATGCGGCTGTTTGGTGGCGAGCGCATCGAGCCGCTGATTGCCAAGCTGGGCATGGAGGAAAACGTGCCCCTGGAGGCAGGTCTGTTGACAAAGCAGATCGAGAATGCCCAGAAGCGCATTGAAAGCCGCAACTATGAGATCCGCAAATCCGTTCTGCGCTATGATGATGTGATGAACCAGCAGAGGGAATTGATCTACAAGCAGCGTCGCCAGGTGCTGGAAAGGGAGGATATGCGTTCTTCCATCCAGACCATGAGCGAGAAGCTGATCGAGGAGGCAGTGGAGCGCTTCTGCGCCGGCGACAACCGGGACTGGGATATTTCGGGCCTGGCCGAGTACCTGGAGCGCCTCAGCATCCCCCATGGCACCTTCAAGGCAAACCAGGATGCCATGCGGGGCTTTGACAAGACCGGGTTGAAGGCCTTTCTGACGAAGACAGCAAAGGGCTTTTACGAGCAGCGCGAAGCCGCGATCCAGGAGATTGGCATCGACATGCGCGAGCTGGAGCGCTCACTGCTGCTGCGTGCGGTGGACATACGCTGGATGGACCATATCGACGCTATGGACCAACTGCGGGATGGCATCGGCCTGCGGGCCTACGCCCAGCGGGATCCGGTGAATGAATACAAGATGGAATCCTACGACATGTTTGATGAGATGGTGCGCCTGCTGCAGGAGGACACGATACGGGCGCTCTATCAGCTTCGCATTGAAAAGGCGCCGGAACGCAGGGAGGTGGCTAAGCCTACCCAAGCCATCGGTGCCGGCGACCAGGCCCCTCAGCAGCGGGGTGCTGCAAGGCCGGTAAAGGCAGGGGAAAAGGTAGGCCGAAACAGCCCCTGTCCCTGCGGCAGCGGCAAGAAATACAAGCACTGCCACGGCAAAAATCAGCCGGCTGGCAATGAGTAAGATGACGGAAGGAACACATGATTGTAGAACTTGAACAGTATAAGGTGGATCTGGCAGCGCAGCGCACCCGATTGGAAGAGGTGGGTGAAGGGCTGCACATCGGGCAGCTGGAGCAGGAGCTTGTGGAACTACACGAGGAGATGGCGGCGCTTGGCTTCTGGGACGATATGGAGCGCAGCAAGCAGGTCAACCAGCGCATCGCGTCCATTGAAACGCGCATCAAGCATTTCCGTGAGCTGGAGGAGCTTTGCGGCGACGTGGAGGCGCTGATCGAACTGTCTGAGGATGCGGAGGACCAAGCCACTGCGGATGAGGCGGGCCAGGAACTGCAGCGCCTGGCACAGCAGGTGGACAATCTGGCCCTGGAAACGCTGATGCGCGGCGATTACGACCACTGCAGCGCCATCCTCTCTCTGCACGCAGGCGCAGGCGGCACAGAGGCCCAGGACTGGACGCAGATGCTGTACCGCATGTACACGCGCTACTGTGAACGGGCAGGTTTCAAGGTGACTTTGCTGGACTTCCTGGCCGGGGATGAGGCGGGCACCAAATCCGCCACCTTTGAGGTAGAGGGCGAAAATGCCTACGGTTACCTGCGCGGCGAGAAGGGCGTACACCGGCTGGTGCGCATCAGCCCCTTTGACTCCAATGCGCGGCGGCATACCTCCTTTTCCTCTCTGGATGTGGCGCCTGTGCTGGAGGATGATGATGAAATCACCATCAACATGGAAGAAGTCCGTGTGGACACGTACCGGTCCACCGGTGCCGGCGGTCAGCACGTCAACAAGACAGACTCCGGTGTGCGCATGACCCATATCCCAACGGGCATCGTGGTTTCCTGCCAGAATGAACGCAGCCAGGTGCAGAACCGTGAGATGTGCATGCGCATGCTGCGCTCCCGTCTGCTGGAGCTGCGGGAGCGTGAAAAGGAAGAGCAAATGGCCGACATCAAGGGTGAGATGAAGAAGATCGAGTGGGGCAGCCAAATCCGCTCCTACGTCTTCCAGCCCTACACCATGGTGAAGGACCATCGCACGGGCTTTGAATCCGGCAATATTGATGATGTGATGGACGGCAACCTGAATGGCTTTATTACCGCCTATCTGAAAATGCAATGACAAGGGCACTGGCGCTGTCGCTACGCATTTTGCTGGCGCTGGGGTTTGTTTTTTGTGTGCTGGCGCTTGTGGGGGGAACGATGGCTGACCGGGCGGTGGATGCACGGCAGATGTTGCACAAATTCGAGCGCTATGCCGATACCGCCCAAAGCGGCGTTGACCCCGCGGCCTATCCCGAACTGGCCCAGGCCATCACCGGGTACCTGAAGGGCGACCGGCAAACGGCCCAGGTGGAGGTGCCCCGGCATGGTATTCCCGGTCCCGTCTTTCAAGTCCATGAGCTGCAGCACCTTGAAGATGTGCGGGAGTTGGTAGAGCTGGGCCGGTCCCTGCGGGTGGCGGCGCTGGTGCTGCTGGCGCTTAGCGTGGCTGGCTATCTGCTGCTGCGCAGCAAGCACGCTTCGCTGCTGCAGTACATTGCCATTGATCGGGCCATGTTCTGGGCTGCCGTGCTATGGGTGCTGTTGCTCGCTGTGATGGGGGTGTGGGCGCTTGCGGATTTCCGGGGGCTGTTCTACGCCCTGCATCGGGTTACGTTTGCCAATGAATTGTGGCTGCTGGATCCCGGCAAGGATTTGCTGCTGCAGCTCATGCCCCTGGAGCTGTTCATCTCCTATGGATGGGACCTGCTGAAGCAAAATGCCTTTGTGCTGCTGGTGTTGCCCCTGGCTGCCTTTGGACTGCACGCCGCGAGGAGGACAGCATGAGCACGTACCTTCACCGCGCCCGGCTGCAGGCAGAGTGTCTGGCTGGCCGGCAGGGCGTGCGCATTCTGGCCATTGAGACCTCCTGCGATGAAACAGCGGCGGCTATCGTTGAGGATGGGTGCAGGGAGCTGGCCAACGCCGTGTATTCGCAGATTGATCTGCACACTCTCTATGGCGGGGTGGTGCCTGAGATCGCCAGCCGGGCCCATGTGGAAAAAATAGACGCCGTCCTGCAGCAGGCGCTGCAGCAGGCAGGCCTTACCCTGCAGCAGGTGGATGCCATTGCCGTCACCCAGGGCCCCGGCCTGGTGGGCGCTCTGCTGGTGGGGGTCAGCTATGCCAAGGGGCTGGCCTACGCGATGGAGAAGCCCCTGATCGCCGTCAACCATATTGAAGGCCATATCTGTGCCAACTACCTGACCTCGCCTGGGCTACAGCCCCCCTTTGCGTGCCTGGTGGTGTCTGGCGGGCACAGTCATCTGATGATGGTAGATAAAAAGGATGGCTATCATCTTATTGGCTGTACCCAGGACGATGCGGCCGGCGAGGCCTTTGACAAGGCAGCCCGGGTGCTGGGTCTTGCCTATCCGGGGGGGCCTCGGCTGGATGCCCTGGCGGAAGAAGGGGATGCCCATCGTTTCACGCTGCCCAGGCCCCATACAGAGGGGCGCTATGACTACAGCTTTTCCGGCTTAAAGACGGCGTTTATCAACCTGGTGCACGGCATCAAGCAACGGGGAGAACCGTTGCCTGTCGCCGATCTGGCGGCCAGCTTTCGCCGGGCTGTGGTGGATCAGTTGATGGACAAGGCTCTGCTGGCCCTGAATGAGCGGGGAGAAACTATGCTGGCGCTGGCAGGCGGTGTATCTGCCAACCGTCTGCTGAGGCGTCGGATGCAGGCTATATGCAATGAACGGGGGATCAAGCTGTATCTGCCGGAGCTAAAGTACTGCGGGGACAATGCCGCCATGGTGGCAGCGGCCGCTCATGTGCGCCTTCGTCATGGTCAGGTGGCGGGGCTTTCCTTGAACGCAGACCCCGCTTTGCGGTTGGTTTAACCGGTCTGCCAACGCAGGACGATCCGGTGCATTTGCGCCCGGGTGCCCAGGCGAATGGGCAGCAGAGAGCAACCCACCCCGTTGGACACCAGAAAGGGGATGCCCTTCTCCTGCAGCCACCCGGTGCGGAAGCGGTCTCCGTAGCGGCTGGAGGAATGCAGGCTTCGTCCGGCTACCACCAACTGCCCGCCATGGGTGTGGCCGCACAGGGCCATATCAAAGGTGAAACCGGGGGTTTCCATGGCCACTGGCAACAGGTCGGGGGAATGGGGTAGGTAAATGGTCCAGTTGGCAGCGGCGCTGGCCTGAAGCAGAGGACCAAAGTCAGGCTGGCCCTGCTTGATATCGTCTGTAGAACAAAGGCATAGGGTGGCCTCCCCCACCGTGAGGGTGACAGCCTCGTTGCACAACGGCTGCACACCGCGCTGCCGCATGGTGTCCAACAGCCCCGCAAAGGCTTCGGGGCTTCCCATATGATCGTGGTTGCCGATCACGCCCCACACCCCCAGGCGGGCGCTCAGGGGTGGAAGAATCCGGAAAAAATCATGGGCAGTGGCGCAATCCTCCCCATAATCACCGCCCAGCACGATGATATCGGCCTGCAGGGCGTTCAACCGGGCGACCAGGTCGTGCACCCGGTCTGCTTTCAGCAGGGGGCCGTAATGGATGTCGGACGCATAAGCGATCACCAGCCCCTCCAAGGAAGGAGGCAGCCCGGGGAACAGGCGGTCTTCCACCACGATGTCCAGCTGCGCCGCCAGCCAGAAGGGATAGAGCAGTTTATGGCGCGTGGGAATGCGGCCTGTAAAGCGCAGCAGCCTTCGTAGCATTCGCTCCTTGTCCACAGGCTCACCTCCCTGCTCATTGATTTTCCATAGCATAGCATCCGCTTCAAAAAGCGTCAAAAGGATTTACATTGGGCAGATGCTGTGTTAATATATTTTTTGCGGCTTATAACCGTTTGCTCGGGTGGTCGATTTCTCACC
>JAAZBR010000089.1 GCA_012513735.1 Clostridiales bacterium
AGGAGGACATCAGCAACATCCTCACCCTGCCCTTCAACGATGTACAGGCGCTTGAAGGTGCCTTTCGGCGGTACCCGGGGCAGATCGCCGGCATCATCGGCACGCCCTACCATCATCCCGCCATGGCTGATAACGTACTGCCCCAGCCCGGTTTCTGGCAGGCGGTCCGCAGCCTGTGCGACCGGGAGGGGACGGTGCTGATTATCGACGATGTGCGTGCCGGTTTCCGCCTCAGTCTGCATGGCTCGGATGCCTATTATGGCTTTGAGGCCGACCTGATCTGCTTCTGCAAAGCCTTGGGCAATGGCCACAACCTGTCCGCCCTGTGCGGAAAGGACGCTCTCAGGGAGGCGGTCAGCAGCGTGTTCTATACGGGCAGCTACTGGCTGTCGGCGGTGCCCATGGCGGCGGCACTGGCCACCCTGAACGAGATGGAACGCCTGGACGGCGCCCGGCTGATGCTAGACCTGGGCACCAAATTAACCACCGGCCTGACTAAAGTAGCTCAGCAGCATGGGTATCACCTGAAGATCAGCGGCGAACCCTCCATGTGGTATATGCGCCTGACAGATGATGATTCCGGTGTGCTGCATCAACGGTGGGTGGGTGAATGCGTAAGGCGGGGCGTGTTTTCGCCAACCACCACAACCTGTTCATCAACACCGCCCTGACGGAAGAGGATATCAACTTCACCCTGAACGTGGCAGAGGATGCATTCCTGGCCCTGAAGAACGCCAGGCAGAAAGGAAGCATATGAGTACGCTAAGCAAGGAACAACTCATCTCCCTGGAAAACAAGGCCCATGCCCTGCGGAACACCATCGTGGACACGGTGCTGCATGCCGGCAGCGGTCACCTGGGGGGCGCCCTCAGCATGATCGACGCAGTCACGCTGCTGTACTACCGCCGGATGAACATCAACCGGCAAGACCCTGGCTGGCCGGATAGGGACCGCTTTATCATGAGCAAGGGCCACGCCGGCATCGGCTTCGTATCGGTGCTGGCCGACCTTGGCTACATACAGCCGGAGGATCTGAAAACCTTCAACCTGACCGGCTCCAAACTGGGTATCCACCTGGACGCCACCAAGGTGCCCGGCGTAGACGCCTCCACCGGTTCCCTGGGCCACGGCCTGTCCATTGCTCTGGGGCTGGCCATCGCCGCCCAAATGACGGGCAGGGATTACCTCACCTATTGCCTGCTGGGGGACGGCGAGTGCAATGAGGGCGCGGTATGGGAAGCGGCCATGGCCATTGGCAACCGCAACCAAAACAACCTGATCACAATGGTGGATCGCAACCACGCCATGCTGGACGGGAACACCGAGGATGTGATGAAGTTGGAGCCCTTTCAGGACAAGTGGGCGGCCTTCGGCTTTTACGCCCAGACGGTGAACGGTCATGACTTTGCAGCCATGGACCGGGCCATCGAAGAGGCGCTGGCGCGCAAGGACAAGCCCACCTGCCTGATCCTGGATACCGTGAAGGGCGCAGGGGTTGATTTTGCCGCCGGCGATTACCGCTGGCACTATGGCGCCATCAACCAGGAGCTGGCCCAGCAAGCGCATGAAAGCCTGGAGCGCTACCATCAGAAGCGTATTGCCGCGCTGAAAGGAGCATAAGATGGGCATTGCCTACACTTCTCTGGACACCACCAAACTGTCTACCGCCGAAATCTATGCGCACACCCTGTGCGAAATCGCTGAAAAGGATCCGCGTATCGTTACCCTGACGGCCGACCTGGCCAAGTCCACCAAAATTGGCGTGTTCCAGCAGCGGTTCCCCGACCGGTTTATCAACCTGGGCATCGCGGAGCAGAACATGTTTGGCGTGGCTGCGGGGCTGGCTGCGGGCGGTCTGATCCCCTTTACCAGCACATTCGCCATTTTCAACGCCTGCCGGGCGCTGGATCAAGTGCACACCGATATCTGCTACCAAAACCTGAATGTCAAGATGATCGCCTCCCATGCGGGCACCAGCTTTGGCCAGGCCGGCTCCACCCACCACGCCACCGAGGACATCGCCATCATGCGGTCCATGGCGAACCTGGTGGTGATGGTGCCCGCTGACGGCCAGGAGACGGCCG
>JAAZBR010000090.1 GCA_012513735.1 Clostridiales bacterium
CCGTGTGAAGATGTCCGTATCGTTCTTGCCTTCCACCCGTAGCTCTACCAGGCCGTCATCGATGAGAATACGGGTGATCTCTCCCAGATCCTGGGGCAGCGCCTTATGGGAAACGGACACGATCTCCTGGCTGCCGGGGACATCGCGGGTAGTCAGTGTGAAGGGGTCGTCCACGTTGAGCTGGATGGGGCCCTCGGGAAAGGCACCCAGGCGGATTTCCGGGCCCTTGGTATCCAGCAGGGTCGCAATGGGGATGTCCAGCTCGTTGCGCACACGGCTGACGATCCTATAGGTCTCCAGATGGCTGTCATGGGTGCCGTGGGAGAAATTGAAGCGGGCCACGTTCATACCGCCCATGACCAGATCACGGATGGTTTCGTAGGTGTTGGAGGCAGGTCCCAAGGTGCAGATGATTTTGGTTTTTCTCATATTGACCATACATCCCTTCTGCGGCAAGCCGCATGGCTGTATGGGGATTGTGGTAATACACACGTATCCCCTTTATAATTGTGAGAGTGCTGGCGTGCTTTGTCAAGCAGCCTGAGTTAGGGACCTGTAAAACCTATACAAAAAGGGGGATGTGCTATCTTGCACATACCCCCTTGAGTTAATGAAGTTGCGTTACTTCAGCATCTCTGCGGCAGCAGCGCCGGCCCGCAGCCCCATGGTAGCGTACAAGCCCAGGGAAGCTGCCAGCACATAGTTCTTCCGGTAAAAAGGACGGTTGCTCATCTCACCGGCTGCGTACAACCCGGGAATGACCCCGCCGTCCGCCTTCAGCACCCGCCCCTGCAGGTCGGTCACCACGCCGGAGGCGCTGCCAAACAGCGTTGGGTACAGCTTAACGGCATAATAAGGGCCTTCCGCTGCCAAGGCAATCAAAGCTTCTGCTTCCTTGCCGAAGGCTTCGTCCTTGCCGATAGCCGCGTAGGCGTTGTACTGCTTCACTGTTGCAGCAAGGTCTTCAGGCTTGGCACCGATGGCCTGGGCCAGTTCCTCCACGGTAGTACCCTTGAAGGTTTCTCCCAAAGCCAGGCCCGCTTCCAGCGTGGTTTGCAGCGCTGCATCAGAAGCGTCCAGGATCATGAAATAGGGCGGCTGGTTGTCCTTCAGCATGTCGTGGGCAAGGGCGGCGCGGAATTCACCCTTTTCCCTGGCATAGCGGTTGCCCTGTGCATTGACGCTCAAATACGCATCAGGCACAAGCTTCTTTGCATCCTCACCAATCTGGGCTGCATAGGCGGCTGCAATGGCGGTCCCGTTCAGAGCACCCCAACTCTCCGGATAAAGCTCGGCCCCGGCCTCCAGTGCCATGCGGATGCCGTCTCCCGTGTTGCTGACTGCAGCCTGGGATACCGCATATGTCAAGCCCGGTGCATACTCGGCCATCATGTCGGCATTCTGTGACAGGCCGCCTGTGGCCAGCACAACGGCCTTGGCCTCAATGGTAATCACAGCTTCCTCTGTTTCGGCGGTCACACCCACCACCTGTCCATCCTTTTGTACCAAGGCATTGGCCTTGCAGTTTTTTACTATGGTCACACCCTTGTCGGTACAGGATTTCTCCATGAACTGCACCAGCGCAGAGCCGCGGCCTTCCGTTGCGGCGCACACATAGTCGCCAAACTCAAAGGCGCCGGAGAAAACAACGCCATTGGCAGCCAGATAGTCAACGGTTTTGCCCGTATCTTTCAACACGTCAATCAATCGCTCACGGTCAGGATAGAGGGATTCTCCCTCCTCGTTGTAGTTCATCACATAGTCCCACCAATTGAGCATGCGCTCCAGGCTGTCATCCTTGCCGGAGTCCTTGAGGGTTTCACTGTCCACAGCGATCAGAAATCCGCCGGATATCGCAGTGGTGCCGCCCAGCGCCGGCATCTTATCGATCAGAAGCACCTTGGCGCCCGCATCCGCAGCGGACATGGCAGCACTGAGTCCAGCAATGCCCCCGCCCACAACCAGCACATCGGTGGTCATGTTCTCCTGCTTCTTCTCTACCTGAGCCGGTCCGGCGGCCAGTTTGAGCGCTTCAGGGGCACCACCTGCCTGCAGCACACAATCCTCCACAGCGGTTAAAATGGCTGTGCTGGTCACTGTGGCACCGGAAACCGCGTCCACAGCCAGGGTCTGGCCTGCCACGATCTGCCTTGGAATTCCCTCGATGGCAGGGGAGGCAATCGCCTCTGTTTCCTGCTGCTCAACAGCCTCCACCGCGGCAATCGCATCCTCCGTAAAGGAGACCTTTACCTTCACCGGGCCCATCATTCCCTGGGCAGAAGCTTCATACTCCCCCGCCTTGTAGCCGGCAGCGCTGGCCGGAAGGACAAGCAGGGTGAGCGCGATCATGGCGCTCAGTGCAATGCTGATGATTCGTTTCATGCGTTCTCTCCATTCTATTTGTTATTTCCAAAGATTACATGTTCAGTATAGTCCGACCCTCGATTCATGTCAATTAATTGACCAGTCCTGTTTGGTGTTTAACATATCAGGAGCGATCGTTACATCCCCCAGGGATTTTCGCTTCGCATTCTTATTCTCATTATAATAATTTTTATCCAATACCATTCATTTTATTGTTGACTATTCGGATGTTGTGTTGCATAATAATGCGCATCACGACACGGAGGCGGAAACATGGAAGGCATCAAGAAAATCGTCCTGGCCTACTCGGGCGGGCTGGATACCTCGGTAATCATCCCCTGGCTGAAGGAAAACTACCCGGGCTGCGAGGTGATCGCCGTCTGCGGTGACGTGGGCCAAGGCAAGGAAACCGACGGGCTGGAGGCAAAGGCGCTCAAAACCGGCGCCAGCAAGCTGTACATTGAAGACCTGACGGATGAATACGTCAATGACTATATTATTCCCACCATGAAGGCAGGCGCCAAGTACGAAAGCTATCTGCTGGGCACCGCCACAGCGCGCCCCTGCATTGCCAAGCGGCTGGTGGAGATTGCGCTGAAAGAGGGTGCGGATGCTGTATGCCATGGCTGCACAGGCAAGGGCAACGACCAGGTGCGCTTTGAGCTGACGGTGCAGCATTTTGCCCCGGGCATGAAGGTGATCGCACCCTGGCGGGAGTGGGATCTGAAGTCTCGGGAGGATGAAATCGACTATGCCGAAGCCCGCAACATCCCGCTGAACATCTCCAGGGAGACCAACTACTCCAAGGACAAAAACCTCTGGCACCTGAGCCACGAGGGACTGGACCTGGAGGATCCTGGCAATGCCCCCCAGTACCAGAAGCCCGGGTTTTTGGAAATGTGTGTGTCCCCCATGGATGCGCCGGATCAGCCCACCTACGTTACCCTGGGCTTCGATAAGGGTGTGCCTGTATCGCTGGATGGTCAGGCCCTCAGCGCTAAGCAGATCATCCTGAAGCTCAACGAGATTGGCGGCGCCAACGGCATCGGTCTGCTGGATCTGGTGGAAAACCGTCTGGTGGGTATGAAGAGCCGCGGCCTGTATGAAACCCCCGGTGGCACCATTCTGTACAAGGCGCACAACCTGCTGGAAAGCATCTGCCTGGATAAACTGGTGGCCCACAAAAAGCAGGAGCTGGCCATCACCTTTGCCGACCTGGTATACAACGGCCAGTGGTTTACCCCACTGCGAGAGGCGTTGTCCGCCTTTGTAGACAAGACCCAGGAACGCGTCACTGGCACCGTCAAGCTGATGCTGTACAAGGGCAATATCCTGCCGGCCGGGTTGTGGAGCGACTATTCCCTGTATTCTGAGGAGATCGCCACCTTCGGCGAAAGCGACTACCAGCAGAGCGATGCAGCGGGATTCATCAACCTGTATGGGTTGCCCATCAAGGTGCAGGCCATGCTGGATCAGAAGCTGGCGGCCAAAAAGTAAAACCCTTTCTTGCCAAGTGAGCCTTGGAGCGGTCGCTGTGCGGCCGCTTTTCTTTTGACAGTCAACCTCCGGCATGGTATGTTTTCTTCAAGAATGCCGTGAAAGAAGGAACACGCCATGCTGCCGACCATTGCCCTTCTGACCACAGGTGGCACCATTGCAAGCCTGCAAACACAAAGTGGTCTAGCCCCTGCCATGCGCGCTCAGGACATCCTGGATCACTGCCCCGGCCTGCAGGCTTTGGCCACCGTGCAGGCCAGGGATGTTTTCTCGCTGGATTCCAGCAACATCCAGCCGGAGGAGTGGCAGCAGTTGGCCGCTGCCGTGCTGGAAGCCGCCCAGGACTGCCAGGGCATTGTCATCACCCACGGTACGGATACCATGGCTTATTCGGCTTCTGCGCTCAGCTTCATGCTGCAGGGGCTCAACATTCCCGTGGTATTCACCGGCAGCCAGCTGCCCCTGCGCCACCCACTGTCCGATGGCCCTACCAACCTGCTGGAGGCCTTTACGGTGGCCAGCCGCGCCGCGCCCGGCGTCTATGTCAGCTTTCACCACAAGGTGATGTACGGCACCCGGGCCGTCAAACTGCGCACCTTGGGCTTTGACGCCTTTGACAGCATCAACGCACCGGCCGTGGGGTATTTCGACGCAGATGGTCTGCACCTGCAGCATGAGATACTGCCCTGCGGTCCCGGATCCGTCAGCCTGCCCTCAAAAAATACCCTGCGCATGGATCCCCGGGTGTTCCTGCTCAAACTGATGCCGGGCACCGACCCCGAAATCTTTCAGCACATCATGGATGCTGGCTATCATGGCCTGGTCATCGAAGCCTTTGGACTGGGCGGGCTTCATTACATCCGCCGCAACCTGCTGGATTGCCTGACAGCATTGTCTGAACGTCAGATTCTCACTTTGGTCACTACCCAATGCCTGTATGAGAAGGCTGATTTCTCTATCTATGAAGTGGGCAGGCATGTGCTGCAGAGCAGCATTTATGGCGCTCATGACATGACCACCGAGGCCACGCTCACCAAGCTGATGTGGGTGCTGGGCGATAAATCCCGGCGCCTGCCGCTGTTGACCCGGTGCCTTGCCCATGAAATGGTCACTTCCTGATCAAATTTCACACAAAAGAATAATTGAATGCGTTGTGTCCCTGTCTGCACTGATGATAGACTCCTTCTGCAACATCGCAGAAGGAGACGAGACATGCTAAAGAGATGGCTGGCCGTAATCATACTGTTGCTGCTATTGCCCTGGGCTGGGCTGGCTGCAGAGTCGGTTGTGTTCCATGGGCCAAGTCCTGGCCAGGCACCCTATTCTCCAGCCCAGCAAGTAGATATCTCTCCCCCTTTAGGCGACAATCTGCTGCAGGTGGATTTTATCAATATTACAATCGGTGACTGTATTTTACTGCGCTGCGGGGGGCAGACCATGCTGATTGACGGCGGCACGTCCAACCGCTTTGATACCGTGCTGAATTTCCTGTGCGCCCATGACATCCAGCACCTGGACTATCTGCTAAACACCCACGCCCATGATGACCATATCGAGGTGCAGCACCGCCTGGTGCAAAGCGGGTTTTCCATCGGCGAATTCCTCAGCCTCCATGCCCCTGATGATCAGGACCCCGCCATTCAAAAAATACGGCTGATGCTGGCAGGGCGAGGTATCCCCTACCGACAGGTCTTCCCAGGGGACGAAATGCAATTGGGTGATGCCCAGTTGTACTTCCTGGGGGATGATATAACACAGCACGCATCGCTAAACAGCCGTTCGCTGATGACCCGCGTGCAGTTTGGTGATCGCAGCATCCTGCTGACTGCGGATGTGACGGGCAAAAGCCAGAGCGTAATTGCCGATGCCTTTCCCGGGCTACTCAATGTGGACATCATGCAGATCCCCCACCATGGCTACAACCTGTTCCACAAAAACCGCCTGCTCAACGATGCCTCTCCGGAGATGGTGGTGATTACCAATCGCCGCAGGACGGTTCAACGAATAGAGGCGGTACTGCAGCGCCGCAGGATGCCTCGCTATTACCTGCCCAACGGTCACATCCGCCTGCAGACAGATGGACAGATATGGCATGCCTGGCAGCAGGCCGACTGAAACGCCGCGTGCATTGAGCAGGATGCCCGCCGAAAAATTATAAAATTATTTCAAAAAACTATTGCATTCGTAATATATTTGTAATATATTATAGGTGATCAAACTCAAGTATGCTTCTGCGCCCTGACAGCGCAGGTTGACCGAGCCGGGAGGACACCATGAACACCAACAAACGCATTCTCCGGCGGCTGCAAGCGATCCTGTGTATCGTGCTGCTGCTGATGACCCTGGCCCCCTCTGTGCTGGCCGCTGCGCTAACGGGAACCGTCAATGCAGACAAAGTGATGTTCCGCACCAGGGCAAACACCTCCAGTGATTATCACGCCAAGCTGAACAAGGGCACCAAGGTGGCGCTGCTGGA
This sequence comes from Clostridiales bacterium, assembly GCA_012513735.1. Taxonomy (GTDB): domain Bacteria; phylum Bacillota; class Clostridia; order Christensenellales; family Aristaeellaceae; genus UBA1038. The sequence continues at coordinate 6,338 of JAAZBR010000090.1, forward strand.
TATTTCCGGTGACTTCTACAAGGTGCGCTACGACAGCAAGGTCGGTTATATTATGAAGAAGTTCCTAACGGTCTCGTCGGGCACGCTGGCCAGCCTGCAAAAGGCCGTGCAGCCCAAGAGCAACAGCAAGTACGCCAACACCTCCAGCATCTCCGGCCTGGGCGATCCACCCAAACCCCTCAGCTATGGTGACCGCGGTACAGATGTTGAGAAGCTGCAGCGCGCCCTGCAGATCAAGAAGTTCTATGCGGGTGTGGTGGACGGCGGATACGGCAACCAGACCAAAACAGCCGTTGAGAACTATCAGCGCAAAAACGGCCTGACCGTTAACGGCAAAGCGGATTATGCCACCATCAAGAAACTGTTTGGCAAGGTGGGCGAAACCACCGCTGCGCAAGATCCCTCCATGAACGGTATCACCCGCATCTCTCAGATTGCGGTGCCCAACACTACCAAAAAGGGCGACAGCGGCAAGCATGTGAAGGCGCTGCAGCAAGCCCTGAAACTGAAGGGCTTCTATAAGGCGGGCATCGATTCCAGCTACGGCGACAAGACGGTGGAGGCCGTGACCGCTTTTCAGAAGAAGAACGGCCTGTCCGCAGATGGGGTCGCCGGCAATAGCACCATCCGCAAGTTATTTGGCAAGGACGCCGCCAACCACACCTTGAAAACCGAGAAGCTGGACTGGTTCAACGGCGGCAGCAACGTCATCCCCAAGGGCGCCATTTTCCAAATCAAGGACATCTCCTCCGGCATGGTGTTTAGCATGAAGCGCTGGAGCGGCGCCAACCACCTGGATGCGGAGCCCCTGACGGCCAAGGACACTGGAACACTGAAATCCGTCTTCGGCGGTGACTGGTCCTGGGCCCGCCGTTCGGCGCTGGTAAAGTACAACGGCCACGTCTACGCGGCCTCCATCAACGGCATGCCCCATGGCACCACCACCATTGACAACAACAATTTCGATGGTCACATCTGTGTGCATTTCTACAACTCCAAAACCCATGAGACCAACCGCGTGGATGAGGTGCATCAGAATGCCGTGGCCCGCGCCATGAACTATAGCTGGTAAGCCAGCATCCCGCTTGACTGCAACGCCCTTCGGGGCGTTTTTTTGTGTAAACTCCTTGTTTTTCGTGTTCAATTGCTTGACAAGCTTCCCTGCACTTTGGTAGGATGAGCGCGCATTAACAGAAAGGAGGGCGGCCAAATGACCAACAGGGTATGGGTATTGTTCTTGCCGGCGCACGGCTGCCTTCTGATGCACTGAGCCTTCGGGTCTGCATGTGCTGTGGTGGCCTTCGGCGCTTGGCGCGGAGGCTGTTTTTATTTGATGAAATGCGGCGCGTAGCGCTGACACGGGAGAGTATATGCACCGTCAACGGAACCGAATGCTGGGATCCCTGATCTGGAATAACAGGCGCTGGTTTGCGGGCGCCTTTGTAGGCACCTTTGTGACAGCACTGATGCAGTTCGTGCCGCCAGCCATCCTGGCCGAGCTGCTGGACCACTACCTGGGCGGTGAGCCCAGCCGTTTCTCCGCCGAGGTCAACCGGGGCATCGATTCCCTGTTTGGGCAGGAATGGCTGGCTAACAACCTATGGGCCTTTGGCGTCGCGCTGGTGATCGCCAGCCTGATCAGCGGCGTCTTCTCCTTCTTTCGCAGCAAGTGGTACGCCAAGGGCAGTGAGAACATCGCCCTGGCCCTGCGGAACCGCCTGTACAACCACATCCAGCGCCTGCCCTACGATTACCACGTCAAGGTGGAAACGGGCGACCTGCTGCAGCGCTGTACTAGCGATGTGGACACGGTACGCCGCTTCGTAGCCATGCAGGTGGGGCCCATGCTGAACGCTATTCTGATGGTGATCATTGCGCTGTACCTGATGCTGCCCCTCAGTGTGAAGGTCACGCTGCTGTCGCTGTCCATTACGCCGGTGATCTTTCTGTTTTCCATGCTGTTTTTCCGCCTGGTCAGCCGCGCTTTCCGCAAGCTGGATGAAGCAGAGGCGGCCATGAGCACCGTGCTGCAGGAAAACCTGACCGGTGTGCGCGTGGTCAGGGCCTTCGGTCAGGCCCAGGACGAAATTGAGAAGTTTGATGCTGCCAGCAGTGAGCACCGCGCCCAGGGCAATAAGGTAGCCACACTGGAGGCCGTTTACTGGGGCCTCAGCAGCCACCTGGGCGCCATCCAGACCATGATCTCCCTGATCGTATGCATCCTGGAGGTGGGCCGGGGAGGCATCAGCGTGGGCGATCTGGTGGTGTTCACAGGCTATACGGGCATGCTGATGTGGCCCATCCGCCAGTTAGGACGCATCCTGACCGACAGCGGCAAGTGCATGGTGTCGCTGGACCGCATCCAACAGGTGCTGCACACCAAGCAGGAGCCGGAAGAACCGGATGCGCTGGTACCGTCGCTGCGGGGCGATATTGTGTTTGACCATGTGAGCTTCCATTATGAGAAGGGCCGCGAGGTGCTGAAGGATATCAGCTTCACCGTCAAAGCAGGCGAGACGGTAGCCATTCTGGGCTCCACGGGATCGGGCAAAAGCAGCCTGGTGCATCTGCTGCAGCGGCTGTATGAGCCTCAGGCAGGCAGCATCACCATCGGCGGCGTGCCGCTGAAAAAAATCGAACGCCACCACCTGCGCAGGCGGGTGGGGCTGGTGCTACAGGACAGCTTTCTCTACAGCAAGACCATCAGGGAAAACCTGGCCATTGCGATGCCTGATGCAACCCAGGTCGATATTGATGGCGTGGCTCAGGATGCCAGCGCGCTGGAGTTCATTCAAAAAAGCGAAAAGGGGTACGACACCATCGTGGGCGAGCGGGGCGTCACCCTGTCCGGCGGACAGAAGCAGCGTGTTGCCATTGCGCGTACGCTGCTGAAGGACAACGATATCCTGATCTTCGACGATTCCCTGTCCGCCGTGGATACGCGCACGGATGCCACCATCCGGGCGGCCCTGTTGCGCAGCGACGAGCGTCTGACCACCTTCATCATCAGCCACCGC
>JAAZBR010000091.1 GCA_012513735.1 Clostridiales bacterium
CAATGTGCAGCGGAATAGCCAGACCCAGGGATACGGCAGGGGTGGCCGCAGGAACACCGATGTGGGTAGTAGTACCCCTGCGCAGGGGCGTCCCGGCCGGAACCGCAAGTAGAGCTATAAAAAGGCCCGCAGCTTTTACTGCGGGCCTGCAGAGCCTGCCAAAGATTTTCTACTTCACTACCCCGTAGGGCCAGCCGCTGATGCCGCCAAAATCATACACCGCAGTGTAGCCCATGGCCACCAGCTTCTGTGCCGCCTGGCGGCTGCGGTTGCCGGACCGGCAATAGACCAAAATTTCAGCGTCCAGGTCGGGAAGCAAGGCAGGCCGCGCGGCACCGATCTGCTCGTTGGGCAGCAGCAAGGCGCCTTGAATGTGGCCGCTGTCATACTCACCTTGTGTGCGTACATCCAGCACGATCACGGAATCACCCGAATCCATGCGCTCCTTGGCTTGCTGAGGGCTGATCTTATGATACTCGGCAACGGCAGCAGGCGCTTCCGCCGCAGGTGTCTTGGTGGCAGTGGCCGGTGCGGGGGTGGCTGCAGGCTGAGGGGTGGTGCAGGCACTTAGCAACAGGATCAACGCAAGCAGGGAAACTAACAGTGCGCTTTTTTTCATGGCTCAGGCCCCCCGGCCGAATGAGCCGCTCTCCACATGGCCGCGGTAACCCCCGATACCGCCTATGTTGACCACCCTGGCGTAACCCCTCTTGAGCAGCGCACGACAGGCCATGCCGCTGCGGGCGCCCGACAGGCAGTAGACGTACAAGGGGGCTTGTTTGTCAGGCAGAGCCTTTTCAGCAAGGGACAACTCATCCAAAGGCAGGTTCAGGCTGCCGGGCAGGTGTCCCTGGCGGTATTCCTCCCGGGTACGCACATCCACCAGCCTGATGGCCGGGTTGTGGCCGGCCTCCTTCACGCCCTGCTCCATCGGCAGGCTTTCACACTTGGTTCCAAACAGATTAAACACTTCGTTCTATCCTCCTCATGCCTTTTGGCAAGGGAATTATACACACAGATGCGGTTTTCAAACGCTGCCCCGTACCCAGGATGGTGTATACTCACGGAAAAGCGGTACAGATCTCAGGGAGGTTGGCATGCCTAAAATGCTTATTGCGGATGATAACGCACAGATTACCTCGGTGCTGGCCGAATACGGCAAGCAGGAGGGATACGAGGTGCTGGTGGCCCGGGATGGCCAGCAGGCGCTGGATCTGTTCACCCAACAACAGCCCGATGTGGTGCTGCTGGATGTGATGATGCCCCGGGTGGATGGCTTTGAGGTGTGCCGCACCATCCGTAAAATTTCGGACACGCCGGTGATCATGATCACAGCCCGGGGTGAAGATTTTGAAAAAATCATGGGGCTGGACATCGGCGCGGACGACTACATTGTCAAGCCCTTCTCGCCTGGGGAGGTCATGGCCCGGGTGCGCTCCGTGCTGCGGCGCATGACCCGGGCAGACAGCTCGGCACGCCAGGTAAAGGAAATCGGTGGGTTGATCGTGGACCTGGACAACTATCGTGCCTCCATCGACGGCCAGGCCATTGCGCTAACCAAAAAGGAGCTGGAGCTGCTGTGGACCCTGTTTTCAAACCCCGGCCGGGTGCACACCCGGGAGAACCTGCTCAACAGCCTGTGGGGATATGATTATTTCGGCGACAGCCGCACGGTAGATTCCCACATCAAACGCCTGCGCGCCAAACTGGACAGGCATGACCACGCCGGCTGGGAGATCAAAACCATCTGGGGCGTAGGCTATTCCTTTGAGGTGACAGGCGATGAAGCATAGCATTGCCAGCCGCCTGGCGCTGGGATTTTTGGTACTGCTGGTGCTGTTTGCCCTGGCTGTGGGCGTCCTTTTCACAGCGCTGCTGTCCAGCCATACCCTTCGCGCTAAAAAGGAGGAGATGAGCGCACAGGCCGCCGCCATCGCCGCCTCCCTGGCTGCGCCCAGTACGGAGCAGAATGCCGATACCACGCCACGTGGTCGTGGCGCCGGACGGGGGCAGGGCAGCCCAGGCGGGCCGTGGGGCGGCGGCACCGGCGCCACTTTGCGCCTGCTGGACGCTGTGACGGCAGGCAACGCCTGGGTGGTGGATGAAAACCTGCAGTTGATCACCGGCGGCCAGGGCCAGCGCACCTACCAGTATACAGACCTTCCCCCTGCCGCAGAACAGTTGGTGAAGGAGGCGTTCGAGGGCAAGGAAGCTTTCAGCGAGGGCTTCAGCGACCTGCTGCAAACCCCCACCCTAACGCTGGCCCGGCCCCTATACGCCGGGGAGCAGGTGACAGGCGCGCTGCTGCTGCATGCCCCAGTTGCCGGGCTGCGCAACGCCAGCACCCAAGGCCTGCTGCTGCTCCTGTACGCCATGGGGGCAGCGCTGGTGCTGTCCCTGCTGCTGGGGGCGCTGCTGGCCCGCTGGATGGTCCGTCCCCTCAGCAGCATGCGGGATACTGCGCTTCAGCTTGCAGGGGGCGACTACGCCGCCCGCACGGGCATCCTCAGAGCAGATGAGATCGGCCAATTGGCTGCCTCCATGGACATCCTGGGCCAGCGCCTGCAGGAGGCCAAGGAACGGGATACCCAATTGGAGCAGATGCGCCGGGACTTTGTGGCCAACATCTCCCACGAGCTGCGTACACCCGTCACGGTGATCCGGGGGTCGCTGGAGGCCCTCCACGACGGGGTGGTGAAGGCGCCCCGGCAGGTAGCCGAGTACCACGGCCAGATGCTGCTGGAAATCCAGGGCCTGGAGCGGCTGGTGAATGACCTGCTGGACTTGTCCCGGCTGCAGAGCGCCGACTTCCAGATGGAAATGGAGGAGCTGAATCTGTGCGAGGTGATCAGCGACGCGGTGCGCAGCGCCAGGCAATTGGCCCTGAAAAAGGGCGTGGAAATCATCACCGATTTGGACTGCGGCTTGCTGCGCTGCAGGGGCGACTACAGCCGGCTGAGGCAGATGCTGCTGATCGTGCTGCAAAATGCAGTCAAGTTTTCGCCGGCAAATGGCCAGGTCGGCATCCGACTGAAGGAGGGATCTCTCCAGGTATATGACCAGGGGCCGGGCATTCAGCCGGACGATCTGCCTCACATTTTTGACCGATTTTATAAGGCGCGTACCCAGCAAAATCAGGAGGGCAGCGGCCTGGGCCTGGCCATCGCCGGGCAGATTGCCCGGCGGCACGGCATTGCGCTTTCCGCGGGCAACCAGCCCGGGGGCGGGGCTTGCTTTACCTTCCGTCTGCCATAGGGTGCCTTGTATTTGCCCTGCACTTACGGCCTGCCGGTTGTGGATATTTTGCCAGGAAAGGGCTATGATAACAGGCATCATTCACATGTAGGGAGGTTTTCATGCAGCGCGTGTACAACTTTTCGGCCGGCCCCTCCATGCTTCCGCTTTCTGTGCTGGAGCGTGCGGCCAGGGAGCTGGTGAACTACGGCGAAGCCGGCATGAGCGTGATGGAGATGAGCCACCGCTCCCCTGAATACGAGGCCATTCTCTTCGGCGCACGGGATAGCTTGCAGCGCATATTGCAGATTCCCGACAACTACAAGATTTTGTTTTTGCAGGGCGGAGCCAGCACCCAGTTTGCAGCGGTGTGCTATAACCTGCTGAATGGCTCCGGCAAGGCAGACTATGTGGTGACGGGCCAGTTCTCCAAGAAGGCCATGCAGGAGGCCCAGAAGTACGGCGACATCCGCGTGGCCGCCTCCTCGGAAGACCGCAATAACACCTACATCCCGGCGCTCAGCGCAAAGGATTTTCGGCCCGATGCCGATTATGTGCACATCTGCCTCAACAATACCATTTACGGCACCCGCTATCATACTATTCCAGATACCGGCGGCATCCCGCTGGTGGCGGACGTGTCCAGCTGCATCCTGTCGGAGCCGCTGGACATCGCCCGCTTCGGCGTGGTGTATGCAGGCGCGCAGAAGAACGTGGGCCCGGCAGGCCTGACCATCGTAATCGTCAGGGACGACCTGCTGGGTAAAGCCCGCAAGGACACCCCCGCCATGCTCAACTGGCAGCTTATGGCCGAAAACGACAGCATGTACAACACGCCTCCCTGCTACGCCATCTACATGGCCGGGCTGGTGTTTGAGTGGCTGGAGAAAGAGGTTGGCGGCCTGGAGGCCATGGCCAGCCTGAATCAGCAGAAGGCTGCTGTGCTCTACGACTACCTGGACGGGCAAAACTACTACCTGGCCCCCGCCGAAAAGCCCTACCGGTCGCTCATGAATGTGACCTTCAAAACCGGCGATGAGGAGCTGGACAAGCAGTTTGCCAAGCAGGCGGCCGCGGCCGGTTTCAAGAACATCAAGGGCCACCGGTCGGTGGGGGGCATGCGGGCCTCCATTTACAACGCCATGCCCCGGGAGGGTGTAGAGAAACTGGTCCGCTTCATGGCGCAGTTTGCAGACGCCCATCCCAAGGCCTGACAAGAGAAGGTTCGATATGAAAGAGATCATGCTGCTCAATAAAATTGCCCAGGTAGGGCTGGAGGTTTTTTCCCCGGACATGTACCAATTGAGCGCCGAGGCCGCCGACCCGGCCGGCATTCTGGTGCGCTCCGCCGATATGCACAGCTATGACCTGAACCCCGCACTGCGCGCCATCGCGCGGGCGGGAGCGGGTGTCAACAACATCCCCCTGCCCCGCTGTACTCAGGCCGGCATCGTAGTGTTCAACACGCCGGGGGGCAACGCCAACAGCGTCAAGGAGCTGACGGTGCTTGCCCTGCTGCTGGCCTCCCGGAATGTGCTGGGCGGCATCAACTGGGTGAAGGGATTGGCCGGCCAGCCGGACATCGCCAAGCAGGTGGAAGCCGGCAAGAGCGCCTTTGCAGGCCAGGAGCTGCTGCACCGCAGCCTGGGTGTGGTGGGCCTGGGGGCCGTAGGGGGCGCCGTAGCCAACGCGGCGCTATCCCTTGGCATGGACGTGATGGGCTATGACCCTGGGCTGTCCATCGACGCCGCCTGGCAGCTTTCCCGCAACATCGGCCACGCCAGCGGACCTGAGGAGGTCTGCCGCCAGGCCGACTATATCAGCCTTCATGTGCCCTCCACCCCCCAGACCAAGGGCATGATCAACACCCGCAGCCTGTCCCAGATGAAGGACGGGGTGCGGCTGATCAACATGGCCCGTGCCGACCTGGTGGTGGAAGAAGATATCAAGCAGGCGCTGGATACGGGCAAGCTGGCCTGCTATGTCACAGACTTTCCCACCGACGGCCTGGTGGGGTATAAAAACGTCATCGCCATCCCCCATCTGGGCGCCTCCACCGAGGAGGCGGAGGATAACTGCGCCGTAATGGCTGCCCGACAGCTCAAGGAATATTTGGAAAACGGCAACATCCGCAACAGCGTCAACTTCCCCGACGTCAGCATGCCCCATGTGGGCGAGGCGCGCATCTGCATCCTGCACCGCAATGTGCCCAACATGCTGGCGCAGTTCTCTACCAAACTGGGTGAAATCGGCATCAACATCGAGAACATGCTCAACCGCTCCCGCGATGAGGTGGCCTATACCATGATCGAGCTGCGCAACCAGCCCCCGGCCAGCGTACACGATGCGCTGCGGGCCATTGAGGGCGTCATCCGGGTGACAATATACTGACGGCCTGTACCAAGAGCACAATCGCGCAAACAGCAAAGTCAGAAAAGATGCAATGGATCTGAACAAGGTGCTCTGTCCCCGCAAGAAAGCAACCTGCGGGGACATTCCTTTTGCCTGGTGACAAAACAATAACCGATCAGCGAAAGGTGTTTTACCTTCTCTGACATAGGGTAGATTCATGCTATGGAGGAAAGCCGGCCATTGCTTCGCCGGACTTGATCCTCCGCACCAAGCATGTGAAGGAGTATAACCGACCATGGCCCAAATCACCCTGTATCACTTTGAAGGCTGCCCCGCCTGTGGGGACGCCAAACGTTGGATCCGCGAATTGCAGAAGGAGAAGCCGGAGTTGGCCAAAGCCCCTCTCCGGATGATAGACGTCCACCAGACCCCCGACTTCAAGGCCCCCGCTCCCTTTATGTATGTACCCACCTTCTTTGTGGATGACCGCAAGGTGCTGGAAGGCAACGTCAGCAAGGACAAGATAGAATACCTGATGCGGTCAGCGCTGCAGTAATACTGAACGAATGAGTAAACGCACTGATGGGACGAGAGATTAATGGCTCCGCTAAAAAGAACGAAGCGTAGCTGTAGCCTACGCCGAGTGAATGAGACAACGCGAAGCCGCAAAATATCCGGCCCATCGAAGCGTTTATGATTGAGTTCAGTATAAAGCAACCCTCGCTTTTGTTAGCGGGCGATGAGGAACAGCTGTATAGGTTGATGTCTGCCCCATGCGGCAAAGATTTGCACCCAACCCTGTTCAGAACGGGCTCAGAGTCTCCCCTCTTTGGGCGAAACCTGAGCCCGCTTCATATGCAATGCACACTGTTAAGTTTTGTGCGTGTCTGCCAGATCGTACACCGTCTTACAGGGGTAGCTGAAGTCCAGCACTTCTCCCGGCTTCTGTTCCGCAAGGGATGTGCGGCACAGGTCCAAGGCGCCATCCAGCAGAAAGCCGGGGACATGCACGTCTTCACACAGCTTCTTCATGTAGGCAAGGTCCTTGGTACCCAGCTCCAGCGCAAAGTCCAGGGGGTATTGCCTGGCGACGTATTTCTTTGAGTAGAAATGAAAGACCCAGTTGGAAAGAGACTCATTGTTCAGAATATCAAAGAGTTCGTCAGGCTTTAGCCCATGCTGCTCCATCACGGGAAACACCATGGCAAACATCAGCGCCTGGGACAGGCCGCAGAAGTTGATGGCCAGCTTTGCCAGGTGGCCGTTGCCAATCTTGCCAACATACTTGTAGGAGCGGCAGTAACATTTGAACAGGTCGCCCAGCCGGTCAAAATCTTCCCTGTCTCCACCCACCACAATGTCCAGGGTGCCTGCCTCGGCCTCGGCAGGGCCCGCCATGAGAGGAGCGTCCACAAAGGCGCCGCCGGCCTCCTTGACCTTCCTGTACAGCTCCTTTGTGGATACGGGGTAGCTGGTGGAGGTGTCTACAATGGTTTTGCCGGACATGCCTGCCTCCAGGCCGATATGCACAACCGCTTCTACAATATCGGAGTTGGGTAACGACAGGAAAATGATGTCGCTGTTCTCAAACACCTCCCGCTCATTGCGGGCCAGAATGGCAGCCCTGCCTTCGAAAGCCTTGGTCTTTGCCTCTATGATGTCATAGACTGCGGCCTCATGCCCCTTTTTGATCAGGTTGCCGCAGATCCCCTTACCAATGTTGCCCAATCCCAGATAGCCAATCCTTGCCATTTCTTCTCCTCCTCTGCGTACTGCCTTGCCGCCCCCCGGGGATACCGGGCAGCCGATCCCTTAATTTCAAGCACATCAAATCAACAGAAAAACAATATAGATGAAACAAAGCAAGGTAACTGTAGCATGCGCCGGTTTGCTGTGTCAACTCAGATGTAGTATTGGCCTCCCCGCGGTTATTTGCCGCCGCCGCCTTACGGCCTTTACATTTCATCCACTCATGCTATAATACACCTTGCGTAGATGAGGACGGGCGCGGCAAGGGCCTCAAGCGAGCCGGGGAGGGTGTGAGCCCGGCAGGATACCGCCGGCCGCCGGATCACCTCGGAGCATGGGCACAGCGCCGCATGGCCTGACAAATACCCCGGTTGCCACCGTTATCGGGCTTCAAGGGGGCGCTCCGGCGCCAATTTGGGTGGTACCGCGGATTTTCCGTCCCAAGCAGGGGCGGATTTTTTATGTGGCAATGAGATTAGATGGAGGACGTATGTATCAAAAGGTACCCACAGACATGAACTTCCTGGCCAGGGAAAACGAAGTCAGCGCGTTCTGGAAAGAAAACAAGATCATGGAAAAGAGCTTCGAGCAGCACAAGGGCAAGGAGCGCTGGACCTTCTACGATGGGCCGCCCACGGCCAACGGCAAGCCCCACATCGGCCACATCATCACCCGGGCCATGAAGGATCTGATCCCCCGCTTCCACACCATGAAAGGGCAGGATGTGCTGCGCGTGGCCGGCTGGGATACCCATGGCCTGCCGGTGGAACTGGAGGTGGAAAAGCAGCTTGGCCTCAACGGCAAGCAGCAGATTGAGGAATACGGCATCGAGCCCTTCATCCAGGCCTGCAAAACCAGCGTGTGGAAGTACCTGAGCGAG
>JAAZBR010000001.1 GCA_012513735.1 Clostridiales bacterium
GGCCTCCAACTCCAAAATCCTGATCATGGATGAACCCACAGCGCCGCTTACAACCAATGAAACCCGTATTCTGTTTGACCTGATCGAGCGGCTAAAGCAACACAATGTCACCATCATTTTCATCACCCACCGCATGGAGGAAATGTATGAAATCTGCGATACAGTAACCGTCATGCGGGATGGAAAACACATTATCACTCGACCAGTGGAGGGGTTATCCAGAAAGCAACTCATCTCCTATATGGTGGGCCATGAGATGGGCGAAAACTATCCGCCCCGGCAGCAGGCTCTGGGCGAGGTGGTGCTCTCCGTAGAAGGGCTCAGCAACCAGAACGTGCACAACATCAGCTTTGAATTGCATAAGGGAGAGATTCTAGGTATCGGCGGGCTGGTGGGTGCGGGGCGCACTGAACTGGTACAGGCGCTGTACGGGGCCGACCCTATTGAAAGCGGCTCGCTGAAACTGCATCAGAAGCCCGTATCTATCCGCAACCCGGGTGCGGCGCTGGACAAGGGAATCGGCCTGATTCCCGAGGACCGCAAAAACCAGGGAGTGCTGCTGGTGTTGCCTGTGCGCCACAACGTGACCTTCAGCTCGCTTAAGCATGTCATGCGGGGTCCCTTCATCGACAACCGTCGAGATGAAGAAGTGGCTGACGAATACATCGATAAACTACGCATCAAAACCCCCAGCAGCATGCAGTTGGTGCGCAACCTTTCGGGCGGCAACCAACAGAAAGTGGTGTTGGCGAAGATCCTGGCCTCCCAGTGTGACATCGTGATTTTTGATGAGCCCACCCGGGGCATCGATGTGGGGGCCAAACAGGAGATCTATCAGCTCATGCGGGACATGGTAGACCAGGAGGGCAAAAGCATCATCATGGTCTCCTCAGAGATGCCCGAGCTGATGGGCATGAGCGACCGTATTTTGGTGATGCGCCATGGCAGCATCGTGGGAGAACTGAAGCGCGAGGAGTTCACCCAGGAGCGGCTGATGGAATATGCATCAGGATTGTTGGAGGAATCAGAAGAATGAATAACCGGAAAGTTGGAAATATACTCGCCAGCTATGGCATCATCCTGGTGCTATTCCTGCTCATTTTGGCCTTTTCCATCCTGACGCCCCGCTTCTTAATGCGGGACAATATCTTCAATATTCTGCGTCAGGTGTCCATCGTAGGTATTATCTGTGTGGGTATGACTTTGGTGATGCTGACCGGAGGCATTGACCTGTCGTGTGGCAGCATTGTGGGCGCGTCGGCAGTGGGTGCTGCCCTGCTGATGACCAAATCAAATATGAACCCGGTGCTGGCCAGCCTGCTGATGTGCCTGTTCGGCGTCCTGCTGGGCCTAGCAAACGGCTTTTTCATCGCCCAGCTCAAGGTCCCCCCCTTCATCGCAACACTGGGCATGATGACCTCGGTGCGCGGCATCGCGTACATCATCACGGGGGGATTGCCTGTATTTGGCTTCAACCGCGCCTTCACGGTGCTGGGCCAGGGCTACTGGGGGGTAGTGCCCATTCCTGTTGTGGTCATGTTCATCACCTTTGTGCTGGGCATCGTCTTCCTGTCCCAAACCAGAATCGGCCGGCATATCTACGGCGTAGGTGGCAACGAGGAAGCCTCCCGCCTATCCGGCGTGCAGGTCAAGGGTATCAAGTACCTGGTCTATGCCACCTCTGGGTTTATGAGCGCGCTGGCCGGCATTGTGCTGTTGGCCCGCGTTAACTCAGGGCAACCTAATGCAGGTACCGGCTATGAGATGGATGTGGTCACCGCCGTTGTGCTGGGCGGCGTCAGCATGTCGGGCGGCCAGGGCAAGCTGATCATGGTCGTCGTCGGCGTCATGATCATGGGCATCCTGACCAACGGCATGACGATGCTGACCATCAACGAATATGTGCAACAGTTTGTAAAGGGTATGGTGCTGATCGGCGCAGTAGCGCTGGATCGCTTTATCAAAACCCGGAAGATGCGCCAAAGCGCAACCTGACAGAAAGAGGAGTAAACAACCATGAAACGAAGCGAACTCAACCAGATCATGCGGGATGCCCTGAAGTTCATCGGGGAACACAAATTCTGCCTGCCCCCCTTTGTAACCTGGACCATGGAGGACTGGCGCACGAAAAACAGCGAGTATGTCGAGATCAAGGACAATATGCTGGGGTGGGACATCACCGACTTTGGCAGCGGCAACTTCTACCGCTGTGGCCTTCTGATGATCACGCTGCGCAACGGCAACTTCCACGACCCCAAGTACAAGAAGCCCTATGCGGAAAAGCTGCTGATCAGCCAGGAGGGGCAGGTGACCCCCTACCACTTCCACTGGAAGAAAATGGAGGACATCATCAACCGGGGTGGAGGCACTTTGGTGGTCAAATGCTATAACTCCGGGCCTGACGGCAGCATGCTGGATACGCCGGTGAATATCCTGATGGACGGCCGGTCCTTCATGGTGCCTGCAGGCGAAGAGGTACGGGTGCACAATGGCGAGAGCATCACGTTGGTGACCGGCCAGTACCATAGCTTCTGGGCGGAAGGTGGCACCTGCCTGATCGGCGAGGTGTCGGTGATGAATGATGACAATGTGGACAACCGCTTCTATGACGAGGTGGGCCGCTTCCCCCAGATTGAAGAAGACGAGCCCATCCTCTATCCCCTGTTCAGCGAATATCCGGA
>JAAZBR010000092.1 GCA_012513735.1 Clostridiales bacterium
AACGCCTGGGCATCGCCCTCGGCCCGGATGGCGCCGGCCTGCTTCACCGCATCGGAATGGATGATGCTGGCCTGCAGATCGGTATCTGAAACCGCCATCTGGTAGCTTTGCTCGCCTTCGCTGCGCAATTGCTGGGCAACCTTGGCACGGTCGGCCTTCATGCGGTCATAGGTGGTTTCCACGTTGGCGTCGGGCAAAATGGTGCGGTGCACCTGGATGTCCTGCACGTGGATACCGCGGATGATCATTTCGCGGTTCACCTGCTCCAGGCCGCGGCGCAGTGCGCTGTTGAGCACTTCCTTGTTGGAGATGAAGTCGTCGCCTGTCAGCCGGTTGATGGCCTGTACGATCACCGGGTGAATCAGGTTGTCCAACTGATTCTCCGCATTCTTGGGATTACCCAGCTTCAGGCTGAACAAGGCGGGATCCGCGATACGCCACTGGGCGTAGGTGGTGATGTTGTATTGCTTCTTGTCCGAGGTGTTGATGGTCTCCGAGCTGGAGGTGTAGGTGTATAGCATGCTGGAGAATTTCTCCACCTTATCCAGGAAGGGCACCCGGAAATGCAGGCCGCTTCCTTTGACCAGCTTGACTCTGCCCTGGCCAGTGACCTCGTCCTTCAGCTCCTCAGCATACTTCTCGTGAAAATCGCTGTTTTCGTTCAGGATTACGCGGGTGATGACGCCAAAGCGGCTGACCACCGCCTGCTCGGCTTCATTGACGATAAAGAAAAACTCGCCCCACAGGATGGCCAGCAGGATGATCACTGCAACAACGATGATCAACGGCTTTTTGTATCTCTTGGCAAAATAACCGGCCTTGCGGCCCAGGTCGCTGTCAGGGGTGCGGACGGGGGGCTGATAGAAATCGCTCATTGTGCGCCTCCTTCCACGGCCGGTACCTGTACGGTGCTTTGGCCCACATCCAGCATCTTCAGCAGGCTGCCGTTGTCATCGGCTACAATGATTTTGCCGGCCCCGCCTAACACTTCCTCCATGGTTTCAATCAGCATGCGGGTGCGGCTGACCTCGGGCTGGGTCTGGTATTTCTCATACACTGCACGGAACAGGGCTACTTCAGCCTCCGCCTCGGCCACAGTGCTCACCTTATAGGCCTGGGCCTGCTGGGTCAGTTGATAGGCCTGGGAGCGAGCCAGGGGCAGCACCTTGTTCTGATAGGTTTCCGCCTCGTCCAGCCGGCGGGTCTTCTCGTTTTTGGCGTTGTTCACATCCTCGTAGTTGGCGATGACGGCCTGGGGCACGCTGATGTTCTGGATATGCACGCCGTTGATTTTGACACCCATCTCATAGCTGTCGATGAGGGCCTGGAAATCCGGCAACACTTCCTGCTCAATCATGTCCTTATTGAGCAAGGCCTCATCCAGGGAACGGTTCTGGATGTTGCGCCGCAAAATGGCCTCAAAGGCCAGGTGCATGGTGCGCTCCGGGTCCACCACATCAAAGGTGTACTGCTTGACGTCGCGCACGGTGTACTGGTAGATGGCCTCCAGCTTGACGATACTGTTGTCATTGGTCAGCATTACGGATTCATCATCCACATCTGTGTATTCCGCATTGCTGAGCCTGGAGGCCGACTTGCTGGTGCGGTAACCATACTCCACATCATGGATGGTGGTGATGCTCCGGGAAATGATGCGCTGTATGCCGGGCATATGCCAATACAGGCCCGGGCCGTGGGTGGCGGTGACCTTGCCGAAGGTGATGACCAGCGCCTCCTCGCCCTGGCCAACCCGGTATAAGCCTGTGCCAATCAGCACGGCCGCAATCAGCAGGATCGCCACGGGCACAGCCCACCGATTTTTCTTTTTGGGTGTTGTTGTCATGCTCTCCCTCCTTGTGGTTACATCATACCACAGCCGGGGCCGTGTACCTACACATTCACTGGCTGGACATGCAAATAAAAGGTATAGTGGAAAACGCTTCCCGGTCTTTCCCGTGGCGGCGTTTTCCTTTATACTCTCCCTGAAGCCCCTTGACGTGGGGAAAAGGTGCAATGAACGCGGATGTAGTTCATTGCCGGAGGAGTGTAGCCGCTTTGCCTTAAGGAGGAGGCTGCTGATGAAGATCGACTGGAAAAAGCTGAGCCCCGCCCATTGGGTGGAGCTGAGCTCGCCTGTCACCCTGGGCTTTGCAGGGGTCTCGTTGTTCGCTTTGGCGCTGGATTGGCTGACTGGAGGCGCATCCACCCGCGTCCTGTTCAGCGTATACCGAGCTTCCCCGGCGGATCCGCTGACCTATGTGCGGGTGTTTCTGCACGTGCTGGGACATGCCGGCTTTGTACACTATGCATCCAATATGGCGCTGCTGCTGGTGCTGGGGCCTTTGGTGGAGCGCTACTATGGCAGCCTGCAGCTTCTATGGATGATGGCGGTGACGGCGCTGGTCACCGGGCTGGCGCATCTGCTGCTCTCCCCTTCTGCCGTCGCCCTGGGTGCCAGCGGCATCGTGTTTATGCTGATCATGCTGTCTGCCATCTCGGGGCGCAGCAGCGGTAAGGTGCCGTTGACGCTGGTGCTGGTGGCGATGATCTATCTGGGCCAGGAGCTGGCGGGCGGTCTGTTCCAGCGGGACAACATCAGCCAGCTTGCCCACGTGTTTGGCGGCTTGTGCGGGATCGTCCTGGGCATGATCAGCAAGGGAAAACCGGAAAAACGGGCTTGACGCCCTCCCGGCGGGCCCGATACAATATAGAAAAGAGATCCCATTATTATATTGATCAAAGGACGGTAGGAATGGAATTATCAAGGCGGGATTATTTGGCTGCTCTGGAGGAAGACAACCTGGCCAAAGCGCTGTTTCGGGTGCGGCCGCTGCTGACGGCGGAAGGGCCCGTGGTGCCCGAAGACATGGAGCAGCTGGCCGATGAGGGATGGCTGCGCATTGTGCCGGACAAGCAGGAGCAGTACACTTTCAAGGACAGAATGCGCACCCTGGGACCGCTGTGCATGATCAGGCTCAGCGACTTGCCGGAGGATGTCAGCAAGCTTCGGTCCAACAAGAACTATGCTCCCCAGCGTGGAGAGAACAACCAGTACGTCATTTATTCGGATGTGATTACGGCGCTGGATAAGTTGGCCATCCTTGAGGTGCTGACGGAGCCTATGCGCCGGGAACCGCTGACGGAGCACTATTATTTAAGGCAGGGCGGCCACATTCAGGGGCCCTATCAGCGCGGCAGCGGTGAGCCCGTAGACGCGTTGAGTTGCATTGCGCCAGACAGCAATCGCCTGTACTCCTGCAGCCTGCCTGATGGACGGGAATGTCTGTTTTATTGGCACGAAGAGGAAAAGCAGCCTCCGCAGCAGGAGACAAGGCAGCCGGAGCCACAGGCAATGCCTGAATCGTCCCTTATACTGCAGGTGCCTGTGGCAGATCCCCAGGCCCTGTTGGCAGAGGCCAAGGGGCTGGGACAGATTCGTCGCACGGCGGCCCGTCTGCAGCAAGACCTGGAGGCCGAAGGCTTTGAGGCGGATGATGGGCTGGCCATGCGGCTGATGATCCACCTGCTGACGGCGCCCTGCATTTGCCTGCGCAGCGAACACAGGGAAGACGCGGTGCTGGCCTGTCAGGTGATCGCCCGCTCTCTGGGCGGAACCCCGATGCCTGCCCAGGGCATGCCTGTCGGCGCCATGCGTGTGGCGCTGGAGCACGCCTCTCCGCTGGCTGTTTTGGTGCCGGCGGCAACCAGTGAAGAAAACATTGCCTGTGGGGATGCCTGCCCTACCCTTATGCTGACGGTGCGGCGTGGGTTTAACCTGCGCAGAACGCAGACCAATAGCGTGATTCTGCAGCCGGATTTGCTGCGCCAGGCGCTGGATGCCCTGCGGGAAGAGCCAGGGGAGGAGGCCCTGTCTCGGCTGTCTGCTCTGGAGGAAGCCCTGGCAACGCAGCATATCGGGCTGCCCCTGGGGTTGCGCCATGCGGTGCTCAACTGGCTGCGCTGTGCGCCTGCCCTGCTGGACACCGGAATGGAGGCGGCCATGGAGGAGGCAGCTTGTGCCTGGCTGCTGCCCTTTGCCAAACAACAGAAGGCCCGCTTGGATGCTCTGAGCGGGCTGTGTGCCGGCTGGCCACGGGCGCAGGCCCTGTGTCTGTGAGCACACTGCCCTCCCTGCCCCAGGCAGAATTGAAGGCCCTGCGCACGCTGAAAACCAGGGGAGAGCGCGAGCGCCAGGGCCTCTTCCTTGCGGAGGGGGATCACCTGACCGGAGAGAGCATTCAGGAGGGCAAGGCGCTGCGCCTGCTGGTCGCCGCCGGCCAGGAGCAGCGGTATGCCCGGCATCTGGACAGCGGGATCGCCAGCTTCACGATCAGTGAAAAATCGCTGGCCATGCTCTGTGACACCCGCACCCCCCAGGGTGTTATGGCTGTGTGTGCCTTGCCCCCGGAACCCGGCCTTGCAGCCCTGGGGCCACGCATGGTGGCGCTCAATGGGGTGCAGGATCCGGGCAATGTGGGCACCATTCTGCGCACCATGGATGCGGCCGGATTCACCGGTATGCTGATGGATACCGCCTGTGCCGATGCCTTTTCGCCCAAGGCGCTGCGGGCCTCCATGGGAGCAGCCTTCCGAATTCCTGTGCGAGTAACGGATGATCTGCCCCAGGACTTGGGGCTGCTGGAGGGCTATGTGCTGTTGGCTGCCGCGCTGGACGGTACGCCTTTCTACCAGCGCAGCCCGGTGGGGCCCCGGTTGTGCGTGCTGATCGGCAGCGAAGGGGCGGGGCTTGCCCCGGAGGTTGCCGCCATGGCTACCCAGCGGCTGCGGTTGCCTATGCCAGGCCGGGCAGAATCCTTAAATGCGGCGGTTGCTGCCTCTATCATCATCTATGACCTGCTGCGCGAACAGCAGGCCCGGGAGCAGACCCCTGATCGCTGACAGTTCTGGCCTGACACCGCCCAGCAAGAGGAGAGCCCACACAGCATGCTTCAACGCCTTCGCCACACATTCATAGGCGACCGCAGCTTTTACAGAAATACGCTGCGCATTGTGGTTCCCATCATTGTACAGATGCTGGTGACCAACTTGGTTAACCTGCTGGACAACATCATGGTGGGACAACTGGGTACCGAGGCGTTGTCCGGGGTTGCGGTGGCCAATCAGTTGATTTTTGTATTCAACTTGTGCATTTTTGGCGGACTGGCCGGACCAAGCATATACAGCGCACAGTATTTTGGCGCAAGGGACCTGGAGGGCGTCCACCATACCTTCCGGTTGAAGGTGTGGATATTGGGCATCATTCTGCTGGTGTCTATGGCTGTGCTGCTGGCCTTTGGTCCGCAGTTGGTTCAGGTATACCTGACCGGGCAGGGCGCGGCCGGCAGCGCTGCACTGATTTTTCATCATGGGCTGGACTATCTGCATATCATGATGCTGGGTTTTTTGCCCTTCGCGATGACCAACGTCTATGCCAGCACCCTTCGGGAAAGCGGCCACACCAGCCTGCCCATGAAGGCCGGCATTGCGGCTGTGCTGACTAATCTGGTGGGCAACTGGCTGCTGATCTATGGCAACTTGGGCTTTCCCCGTCTGGAAGTGCAGGGGGCAGCCGTTGCCACGGTGATCAGTCGGTTTGTAGAGCTGAGCATCATTTTGTATGTGGTGCACGGCCGCAAGCTGTATTCCTTCATGCAGGGGGCCTGGCATACCATGCGGGTGCCGGGCAGTGTTGTGCGGGCAGTGACCCGCAAAGGGACACCATTGCTTCTCAATGAGTTTTGCTGGGCTCTGGGTATGGCCACGATGGCTCAGGTCTACTCTATCCGCAGCCTGGATGTGCTGGCGGGCATGAACATTGCCAACACCATCAACAATTTGTTCGTTGTGGTGTTTCTTTCCATGGGCAACGCCGTGGCTGTGCTGATTGGCCAGCACCTGGGCGCGGGGGATATGTACCGCGCAAGGGCCGACGTATGGCGGCTCATGGCCTTCAGCGTCTCCCTGTGCCTGGTGATAGGCGCCGTGATGGCGCTGCTGTCCCCGTACTTCCCGCTGCTGTATCAAACGAAGGAGAGTGTGCGCCACCTGGCCAGCGCCTTTTTGCTGAGCATGGCGCTTTATATGCCTATGTACGCCGTCAGCCACTGCTGCTATTTTACGCTGCGCTCAGGGGGCAGCACCCTGCTTACTTTTATCTTTGATTCGGGCTATATGTGGGTGATCAGCATCCCGCTGGCCCTGGCGCTGACCCATTGGACAGCGCTTCCCACGGTCACTATGTATCCGCTGGTGGAGGCAGTGGGAGTCACCAAAATGCTGCTGGGCATCTGCCTGGTGCGCCGGGGCGCCTGGCTGCGGAACATCGTCCACCGCCTGGGCAGCAAGGAAACGGTGGTGACGGCTTCCTAAGGGCGATCCTTTGTGGTCCCCGTTTCCGGGCCTGTTTGCTCTATCAGCAGGTCCTTGACCACTTCAGCGGCCATCAGCAGGCCCATGGCCGCCGGTACAAACACCATGCTGCCGGGCAGCCCGCGCCGGCCGGCGGCCTCCTGTGAAGGGGGTGTTGCGGGCGTGCGCGGCTGCTCCCGGGAATAGACCACCTTCAGGTGCTCGATGCCATGAGGGCGCAGCAGTTTGCGCAGCGCCCGGGCAAGGGGGCACATGGAGGTGTCGTGCAGGTCTGCCACCTCAAGCTGCGCGGGATCCAGTTTGTTGCCCGCGCCAAGCGCCGTGATAAGCGGCACCCGGGCGCTGCGGGCATGCAGGGCCAACTGCACCTTGGCCGTGACCATGTCCACGCAGTCCAAAATATAATCGTATTTGGAAAAGTCAAAGCTGTCCGCGCTTTGCGCGGTATAGAACAGCGAAATAGCCGTTGCCCGTATCTGCGGGTTGATCAACAGGGCGCGCTGCCGCATCAGCTCTGCCTTGTTCTGGCCCAGGCTGCTCTGCAGGGCGATGATCTGCCGATTCAGGTTGCTTAGTCCGACGCTGTCGCCGTCCACCAGATCAAGAGCGCCCACGCCGCTGCGGGCCAGGGCTTCCGCCGCATACCCGCCCACGCCGCCCAAGCCGAATACGGCCACATGGCAGCTTGTCAGCCTGTTCAGGGATCCCTCCCCAATCAGCATGGCACTGCGTGAAAAGCGCTCGTCCACCGGCTCACCTCCCTGCTTCAGGGATTATGCCAGCCCCCCTGGCCATGGTCAAGGCCAGTTGTATTCTGGCTTAACCGCCTCCGGGAAACAGCATCTCCTCCATATAGGCCTCGTTGAACCAGGG
This sequence comes from Clostridiales bacterium, assembly GCA_012513735.1. Taxonomy (GTDB): domain Bacteria; phylum Bacillota; class Clostridia; order Christensenellales; family Aristaeellaceae; genus UBA1038. The sequence goes on from JAAZBR010000092.1 coordinate 7,243, forward strand.
GTTTCCGCCCAGCTCTGCATGCCGGGCACACTGTACGATCTGGTGCAGATCCTCCATGCGTTCGGTGTTCAGCAGCAGCTCTGCTGCTCCTGTGAGGGAAGCATTACCAATGACGCGCACCTTGGTTTCCAATTCTTCAGGAATCAGCCCGATACGCACTGCACTGGCAATGTCCAGGTGGCTGCCAAACCCGCCGGCCAGATACATGACCTTCAGATCCTGGGGACGGGTGTTTGCCGTGTGCATCAGCGTGCGGATGCCCGCCGCAATGGCCGCCTTGGCCAACTGTACATTGCGCACATCGCCGGGAAGCAGGTACACCCCGTTTGCTAAATCAAAGCGGGGGCTGTTTGCGGCGCCTGTCTCTTCAATAGCGCCTTGTTGAAGCAACACTGCAATGGCGTCCACCAGCCCCGAGCCGCACACCCCCACTGCGGGCTTCTCCCCAATGGTATGGACGGTCAACGCGCCGTCCTCCATCCACACGCTGTCGATGGCCCCCGGAATGCTGCCGCAGCCCATGTGGATACCGGCGCCCTCAAAGGCGGGGCCGGCGGCTGTGGAGGTCACATGTAGCACACCTTCTTTCCAGAGGGCGATTTCTCCATTGGTGCCCACGTCAGCCAGCAGCGCCGCTTGGGGCGTGGCACACAGGTTGCTGCTGAGTACCGCGCAGGTGATGTCCGCGCCTACAAAGGCGTTTATGCAGGGGGGCAAATAGGCACGCTTGCCCAGCAGGTCAATCCACTCGCCAAAGAGGTGATCTGCTTGAAAAGGCGCCCTGGAAAGGGACAGGGGACTGCGTCCCGTCAGCAGGTAGAGCATGGTGGTGTTGCCAGTGACAACAAGGCTTTGGACATCGCTTTCCGGCACATTGGCCCTCTGGCAGGCATCCTGCAGCATTCTCTCCAGGGCATCCGTTGCCATTTGCTGCAGCCGGGGCAGAGCGCCTTGCAGCGCGGCGCCGATTCGCCCCATTACATCGGCAGCTACCGCCGCCTGGGGATTGGAACGAACGGCGCTGGCCAGCAATGCGCCTGTTTTCAGGTCATACAGCTTGAGTGCCAGGGTGGTGGTGCCAATGTCAGCGGCTGCCCCTACCGGACCGGACATGGGATTAAGAACGCCTGCCACTCGCTGTCCATCTACCTGAATCTGGGCCATCTCTTGGCTGGAAGGGAGCACGGCCTGGCAGTCACCCAGCAGCACGGCCTGGCATGCCAGGCGTCCGCCTGCCTGCTGTTCATGGGCGTTAGGCGGGGAAACCATGCCCTCCAGCTTTACCAGGCACTTATGGCAACGCCCCCTGCCGCCGCAGGGCTGCTGCACCGCAAGCCCCATATCCACAAGCACTGCAGAAAGAAGGGGCGCGCCCTCAAAGAACGCGTCCTGCCGGATGCCGTTTTGCCAAACCGTCAGCTTAGCCAAGCGAAGCCTCCTCAGGTACGTACAGCGCCATGGCAAAAAAGGTCACCGTGTTCGGTCCGTTGATGTATTTTAGCTCCGTGTCCTTGACTGTGTTGTATACGTCGATGCCGTAGCTTTCCACTGAGGGCAGCGCCCTGTCCGGATAGCGGCAGGGCTTGCCCTCCGCCTTCCCGCAGGTTTCGCACAGCCGGCAGCCGCCGCAGGTGAGGTGGAGAAAGCCCTGGGGCAGCAGGTCTGCCAGTTTATCCTGCAGCCGCTGGCTCAACCGGGCATGACGATAGCCGGCGTCCACCATACCCTCATAGTCAAAGCTGTCCTCCAACGGGGAGATGGTCTGGTACACCAGCGCCCTGGGATACCTGCGCACCGTCTCCATCAGCTGTTCAATATCCCCCACATCGGGCGGACACATGTAGCAAAGCCCGTACTTGCCGCACGCATTGCCGGCGCATATATCCCGGAAAGTTGCGGACAGCACAATCTGCTCCTGGAGGATCACCACCGCCTTGGCGGCGCCCGCGCTGATTGCTTCCTCCACCAGCTTTCTTTCCAACAGCATGGCTATCATCCTGCGTAGTAGTGGTCGACAGCGGCGAAAAAGGCATCGATGTTTTCCCATGGGCTCATGGGCGGAATATCGCAGCCGGAGGAGATAACAAAGTTGGGATGCCCCGGGCAGCAGGCCTTCATCACCCGCAGGGTATCCTCCCGGATAGACTCCGGTGTACCACTCAGAAACTGGGAAGAGGGGCTGATGTTTCCCATCACCAGCAGATCGCCCGGTACTTTGCCTACCATCTCTGTCATGTTCACCGCGTCGCCGAAGTGGTAGCCGTCACAGCCGGTGCGCAGAATAGACTGCAGCATCAGGGGGGTATTGTTGCCGCAGTTGTGGTAGATGACCATGAAGTCTTCCGACTTGGCAGTTTGGGCGACTTGCCGCACATAGGGCTCGGAAAACTCTTCCGCCAGGGCCGGAGACAACAGACCGGCCAAAGGCTCTGCGATGACGACGCCATTGGCGCCTGCCTCCTTGTAGGCCATGACGTAGGCAGTCAAAAAATCTGCAGCCTTTTTCAGCACTGTGTGCACGGCCTCAGGCTCATCGTAGCAGTTGATCATGATATCGCTGACCCCTATCAGCCGGCCAGCCAGAGAATAGGGGCCGATGACCCCGGCCAGCACTGGCCGGTCTGTGATCATCGTGCAGGCCTGGCGGATGGCGTCTACATATTTGCCCGTCCGTCCGGCTCCAACCGGCGGGATGGCCAGGGTCTCTGCTGCCTCGGGGTCAGGAACCAGCACCTCATTGACGGTGGGTACCTCACCCGGCAGGAAGCGGGCCTTAGCGCCGAATGCCTCTGCCTCCACAGACAGGTCCATCATGCTGACTGCCGCACAGGCAGCTGTTCGGTCTGCTACCAGTTTCATTCCCTTGGCTTGCAGGGCCGGATCGGAGGTGAGTTGCTGCACGGTAATATCCATCAGGCTGACACAGGGAAACGACAGGATGGGCATGGGCCGCTTGACGCGGGCTGCAATCATGTCTGCCCGCCAGGCTGTCATGTTTCGCTTCATGCAAAGACTCTTTCTATACTAAGAACATGCCAGCAGTTCGGCAGCCTTGTCTGCTGCGCTGGCGGCATCGGGCGCATAGGCATCTGCGCCAATCTGCTCGCGGAAGGTATCCGTCACCGGCGCACCGCCTACCATGATCTTGACATTGCCCCGGATGCCGGACTTTTCCGCAGCATCCACCACTTCCTTCATCACACCCATTGTGGTTGTCAGCAGAGCGCTCAGACAGATGATCTTGCAGTCCTGCTCAGCGGCGGTGTTCACAAAGATTTCGGGGGCAACGTCGGTTCCCAGGTCCAACACCTCAATGCCCTTGCCTTCCATCATCATCTTGACCAGGTTCTTG
>JAAZBR010000093.1 GCA_012513735.1 Clostridiales bacterium
CATCAGGCGGGGATACTGACCGTTAAAGGTCTGGTATGCCAGCATGCCAATTTTGACGCCATGCACCTCGAAAATGCCCAGGTGATCCTCTCGGCTCCAGACGATTCCAGCCTGCTCAAAGGCCGCCAGGGTATCTTGCACACCCTTCTCTCCATGGTCCAACGCATGGTTGTTTTCAAATGTCACCGCCTCAATGCTGCCCTTGGTCAAGATATCGATATATTCCGCAGGGGCTGAAAAAACGAATTCATTTCCCTGCTTGTTCTTTGGCACCGGCGCATTGGTCAGCGTAGTCTCGAAATTGACAATGGTCATGTCATCCGCAGACAGCAGGTCCCGGATATTGCGGGTAACAAACCCCAGGTCTCCATTCTGCTTTTTCAGTTCGCGTTCAAAAATATTGACGGATTTGCGCACGTCGCCGCCAAAGGTCAGATCGCCCAGAGCGCTGATGGTGATAATGGTCCCCCCATCGGCGGCCAGCATGGGAACCTGAGTGGGCTCCGGCGATGCCTCGGGCGATGCCGGTTGCCCCTCCACGCCGACAGGCGCCGGTGTCTGGGCAGGCATAGAAAACAGGGAAACCTCCTCGTCCGCGAAAGAAGCCAGAGAGATCATGAACAGCAGACAAAACAGCAACAGAAGACCCTTTTTCATCAATTTCTCCTTAGTGAATCCAGAAATACCTGCATTCGCTCGAAGGCGGCCAGCAGCTTGTCTACTCCGGTCGCATAGCAGCACCGGATGTGGCCCTCTCCCACGGCGCCAAAAGCATTGCCGGGAATGCAGACGACAGCCTGTTCTTCCAGCAGGCGCCTGCAAAACGTCTCGCTGGAAAGTCCGGTGGAGCGGATAGAGGGAAATGCATAGAAGGCGCCCTGAGGTTCGGTACAATCCAGCCCCATGGAAGCAAAGGCATCGTACATCAGCCGGCGGCGCCTGTCATAGCTTTGGCGCATATCCTCTATATCAGCATACCCGTCCTGACGCCCTTTTTGCAAGGCTCTCAATGCAGCCACCTGGCTCTGCCGGGAGGCGCACATGATGGTGTACTGGTGTATTTTTGCACAGGCCCCCAAGATAGCAGCAGGTGCTGCAACATACCCAATCCTAAGGCCTGTCATGGCAAAGGCCTTGCTGAACCCATTGATGGTGATGCAGCGCCGGGCCATTTCCGGCAGCGCCGCCATAGAACCCTGGGCATGGCCGTCATAGATCAGCTCATTGTAAATTTCATCGCTGATCACCAGCAGATCATGTTCCCGGGCAACATCGGCCACCTGCTCCAGGTGGGCCCTGTCCAACACGGCGCCGGTGGGGTTGTTGGGGTAGCTGATGAGAATGGCCTTGGTTCGCGCGGTCAGATGCTGTAAAAGCGCCTTCGCCGTCACCTGAAAGCCCTCTTCGGGCTGGCACGGCACCGCAACCGGTATACCTCCCGCAAAGGTGACGCAGGGGCCATAGCTGACGAAGCAGGGCTCGGAGATCAGCACTTCGTCACCCGGCTCCACAACGGCGCGCAGGGCGATGTCTATGGCTTCGCTGGCGCCCACGGTGACAAGGATTTCACGCTCCGGATCGTAGTGAATATCAAAGCGCTGTGCCAAATAATGGGCAATTTCCTGTCTGAGGGCCAACAGGCCCGGGTTGGCCGTATACTGGGTCTGGCCATCCAGCAGGCTGTTGATCATGGCATCCCGTGAGGAATAGGGCGTCACGAAGTCGGGCTCTCCAATGCCCAGGGAGATCACGTTTTCTACGCTGCCCGCCATGTCGAAGAAGCGACGGATGGCGCTGGGAGGCACATCGGCAATCCGTCGGCTGACAAAGCGTTGGCTCATGGGGAGATCACCAGCCGCTGATCCGTCTTTTCCTCAGCAAACAATACCCCATCCTGCTTGTACCGCTTCAGCACAAAGCTTGTTGAGGTGGCGGTTACGGTATCCACCACGCTGAGTTTGCTGCTGACAAAAAGCGCAAGCTCTTTCAGCGTAGGCGCCACCACCTGCACCAGCAGGTCATAGGCCCCGCTCATCAGATAAACGCTGCGCACCTCGGGATAGCCGTAAATGCGCTTGGCCGTTTCATCAAATCCATGATCGCGCTGGGGGGTAACCTTGACTTCGATCATGGCCTCCACACGTTGTTTGTGTGCCTTGTCCCAGTCCACAACAGGGCGGTAGCGCAGGATCACCCGGTCGCGTTCCAACCCATCGATGGCTTCTGCCACGGCAGACAGCTCGCACCCTAACATAATGGCCATACGTTCCAGGGGGATGCGGCAGTCTTCGCCCATGATCTCCAATACTTGCTCCTGCAGTTTGTCCATGGTGTTCTCCTCAAAAGATGCCGCTGATGGTGCCCTGGGCATCCACGTCAATGTTCATAGCAGCCGGCACCCTGGGCAAACCGGGCATAGCGATGATATCGCCTGCAAAGGCCACCACAAAGCCCGCGCCTGCCGACAGCCGCACATCGCGGATGGTCAGTTCAAAGCCTTCAG
>JAAZBR010000012.1 GCA_012513735.1 Clostridiales bacterium
CTGCAGGTCTGCACAGCGCTGCCGGGCAAACAGCTTCATGTCCAGGTTCACCTGGTCATTGCGGCTACGGGCCGTGTGCAGAACCTTGCCAGCGTCGCCGATGCGCCTGGTCAGCGTCAGTTCCACAAAGCTGTGCACATCCTCAAAGCTGTCGTCGCAGTGAAGGGTACCCTTCCGCGCCTCCTGCAACAAGGCATTCAACCCCTTATCCAGGGCTTCTCCCTGCGCCGGCGTAACGAGCCCGCATTTCGTCAGCATACGCGCATGGGCGATGCTGCCCAGAATGTCTGCCTCCAACAGCCAGGCCGTGCGGCCGCCCACATTGTGGAAATGCTCCATCTGCTCGCTTGTGGATGCCTCAAATCGTCCGCCCCACAGTTTGGTTTCGTAGTTGGATTGCATGGTCGCCTCCTTTGATATCAACAGCATGGCGCGCGCTGCTCACGAAGCGCGCGCCATGGGGATTATCCTGTGTTCATCCCTGCCCAGCAACAGACACCCACGGATCATCCTCCTGGGGCATCAGCACCTCGTTCTCAGTGTATACCTTGATGCCTTCGTCCAGCAGCCGCTGAGCCAGTATACCGTTGCCCTCCTTCAGGGTGCCTGTGAAGGTGCCGTCATATACCTGGCCCTTGCCGCAGGAGGGGCTGCGCGCCTTTAAAATAGCCGCCTCACAGTCCAGCAGGTGAAAGAGGCGCAGGGCCTCCTCTGCCCCCATCTGAAAGGCGGCCGTCTTATCTTCGCCTTCCCGGGTACGCAGGCGGCCATCCTGTATTTCGCAGGCCGGGCGCGGCGTGGTTAGCCCGCCCAACTGTTCGGGGCATATGGGCACAAGCTGGTGATCCTTGAGCTGTGCCGCGACGGCGGGGAATAGCTTGCTCTGCCCGTCATACCTGCAAGGGACGCCCAGCAGGCAGGCGCTCACCAGCACCTTCATGCAATCTCCAGCGCAATTTCCATCATTTGGGTGAAGGTTTCACGCACGGCATCGCTGCCCAGGGATTCGCCGGTAAAGGGGTTGTCGGAAATCGTCAGCAGCGCCAGCGCCTTCTTGCCGGCGGCAGCAGCGTTCAGGTAGAGGGCGTAGGCTTCCATTTCGGTGCACAGCACGCCCAGTTTGCCCAGTACCTCCAGCGAGTTGGGCATGGTTTTGTTGTAGAACATATCGCTGGAGAACACCGGCCCAAATCGCATGGTGGCACCTAATCGGTCGGCCGCCTGTCTGGCCGCCAGCAGCAGGTCAAAGTCCGCACAGGGGGCCAGGTTTCCCTGGAAGCCAAACTGGCTGCCGTAGTTGGAGTTGGAATAGGCGGAAACCGCCGCCACAATGCTGCGCAGCTTCAGGCTCTGATCCATCATGCCGGCCGAACCCACCCGGATGATCTGCTCCACCCCGTAGAAGTTGAACAGCTCATAGCTATAGATGCCCATGGTGGGCATGCCCATGCCGCTGGCCATGACGGACACCCGCTTGCCCTTGTACTCGCCCGTGTATCCTTGGATGCCGCGCACATTGTTCACCAGTACGGCGTTTTCAAGATAGGTCTGCGCGATGAACTGGCTGCGCAGGGGGTCTCCCGGCATCAGCACTGTGCACGCGAAGTCGCCCGGTTTGGCGCTGTTGTGAAGGGTGGGTGTACACGTACTCATATGATATCCTCCCAGTTGCCGTTGTTTTTATCAAAGAAGGGCCAGGTCTTCACCTGTTCAAAGCGGTCCTTGAGATCCTGCAGCTCCTCTTCGCTAAGGGGCTCCAGCAGCGCCTTGTCTGCATGCTACACCATGAAGCGGAAGCATTCCTCATTGCCTGGGGACACCAGCACGTCAGCGCCCATGGATACGGCGTATTTCATGGCCGCCAGGCGCAGGTCGGCTTCATCGGTCCCAAAGGGCTTACACCAGGATTTGGGGTAGCCGGAGGCCCGGTGGTCTGCATCGTCCTTCCAGGCTCGCTCGATCAGGCTTTTCATGCCCAGCAGGCCAACGCCCATATCCGCTTTGCGAGCTTGCAGGGCACGGCCGATGCCCTGTCCCAGGTCAAGCTGGTAGTTGAGGGGAAACATCACGGTGTCAAAATCATATAACTCCAAGCATTTAAAGGCCGCTTGCTCGGAATGGGCGGTGATGCCCA
>JAAZBR010000094.1 GCA_012513735.1 Clostridiales bacterium
AATCAACAACGTGCTGGTGTTCCCCGGCATCTTCAAGGGCGCCCTGATGGTGGAAGCCCGCGACATCACCGAGGAGATGAAGCTGGCCGCCGCGCGCGCTATCGCCTCGCTGTGCGCGCCGGAAGAAATCAACCCCGAGTACATCATCCCCGGCCCCTTTGACATGCGCGTGGCCGACGCCGTGGCCGAGGAAGTGGCCACCGTGGCCGAGCAGACGGGTATCGCCCGCGTGCCCCGCAAATAAAGGCGCCACAGCCCCGCGGTATTCGATGCAGCCCCAGCATGCCTCGTTCCCGGCGGATAGGCCGCCGGGAACGGCTGTATAGGCCGGGCGTCGCCGCTTTCGCCACGGCCGGTATGCCCTTTTCACCATGAAGGAGAGCCCATGAACCTGTTGCTGTCCATTTCGGCGGTCTTTCCGATTTTCTTCTATCTACTGGCGGGCGCCGCGCTGCGCCGGGGCGGCAAGCTGTCTGACACCACCATGAACCAGGTGAACAAGATTGTCTACAGCTACTGCTTCCCTTTCAACATGTTTGCCAACGTGTACCGCACCAACATCGGCGAGGTGTTGAACCCCGGCTTTCTCATCACCATGCTGGTGCTGGTGATGGTGGTCATTGTGTTAAACGTGCTGCTGGTGCCCCGCTACTTCAAGGACAGGGCCGTGCAGGGCAGCGTGATGCAGGGCATCATCCGCGGCAACATGCTGCTGTTTGCCCTGCCGGTGGTCAGCGTCATCAGCGGACCCGATCAGGTAGGCCTGGTCTCGCTGTGCATCGCCATTGTGGTGCCGGTGTACAACATCCTGTGCGTGGTGATTCTGGAATCCCTGCGCGGCGCGCAGCTCAAGCCGGGGCACCTGGCGCTGAGCATCATCAAGAACCCCCTCATCCTGGGCGCAGCCCTGGGCCTGCTGGTCAAGCTGGCGGGCATCCGCTTCCCCGTGTTTGTGGAGCGCACCATTGTGGAGATTGCCGGCATCGTGACGCCAGTGGCGCTGGTCATGCTGGGCGGCGGTCTGCGCATCGCCGATACCGTCACCTACCGGCGCGAGCTGGTGGTGGTTAGCGTGGCCAAGTTGCTGCTGGTGCCGCTGCTGTTCGTGCTGACGGTCAAGCTGCTGGGCTTTGACAAGGTGGCCGTCACCACCGCCATGGCGTTGGGCGCGGTGCCCAATGCTGTATCAAGCTACGTGATGGCCAAGGAGATGGAGGCTGACAGCGTGCTGGCGGGCCAGATTGTGGTCGTCACCACGGTGCTGTCCATGGCCTCGGTATTCCTGTGGGTGTTTGTGCTGTCCAACCTGGGGTGGATTGGGTAGGGAACGAAAGCCGGATGAAGCAGCGCATGCACAAAGTCATCGTCATCGGCAGCCCGGGCAGCGGCAAGAGCACGTTTGCCCGGGCTTTGCACGCGGTGACCCGCCTGCCGCTGTATCACCTGGACAATTTACATTGGAACGCGGACACCTCTATCGTGGAGCGCGATGTGTTCCGCCAGCGCCTGGCGAATGTGCTGCGTCAGCCCGCGTGGATCGTGGATGGCAACTACGCCTCCACCATGGACATGCGGCTGCGGGCGTGCGACACGGTGTTTTTTCTGGATTATCCGGTGGCTGTATGCCTGCGGGGCATCGCCGACAGAAGGGGCAAGCCGCGCCCCGATTTGCCCTGGGTGGAGCCGCCGGACCATG
>JAAZBR010000095.1 GCA_012513735.1 Clostridiales bacterium
CGACTGGGTGTTGCAATTGCTGGAGGATCTCCCCGATGAAGGGCAGTAAGCACGTCGGGCCGGAACTCAGGGAGAGGGACATGGAGTGCGCGGGGGAAGGGTTTGCCGCCCCCTGCATGCCTCGCCGCATCCTGGTGCCTGCCCGGGCCATCAACCCCTGCTATCGCCCCTTCCTCACCGCACCCCAGCGGGTGCAGATTTTCTTTGGCGGCGCGGGATCGGGCAAAAGCGTCTTTCTGGCCCAGCGCTGTGTGCTGGATGCCCTGTGCGGGCGCAACACGCTGGTTGTCCGGCAGGTGGCCCGCACGCTGCGCACCTCCTGCTTTAACGAGGTGCGCAAGGCGGCCGCCCGGTTGGGGCTGAGCGATCAGTTTCAGGTACATCAGACCGACATGCGGCTGACCTGCCTGCACAGTGGGGCCCAGGTGCTGTTTCTGGGGCTGGATGATGTGGAGAAAATCAAGTCCGTTACGCCCCGGACAGGCGTACTCACCGACATCTGGGTGGAGGAGGCCACGGAGTGCCGCTACGCGGACATCAAGCAATTGCAAAAGCGTTTGCGGGGGCGCAGCCGGCACCCGAAGCGGCTGACCCTCAGCTTCAACCCCGTGCACAGCGGCCACTGGATCTATCGTCAGTGGTTTCTGGGTTGGGCGGAGGGCCAGCGGCAGCAGGTGGACGACGATTTGCTGATTCTGCGCACCACCCATGAGGACAATGTCTTTTTAAGCGAAGCGGACCGGCGGGCCTACCGGGGCGAGCAGGACCCCTACTTCCACCGAGTATACACTTTGGGGGAGTGGGGCCAGCAGAGCGGCGCCATCTTCACCAACTGGAGCGCCCGGGACCTGACAGCTGAAAGCGCCTGCTTTGACCGTATCCGCCTGGGGCTGGACTTTGGCTTCGCGGCGGATCCTGCGGCCATGGTGCGGCTGCACTGGGATGGGGCGCGGCGCACCGTCTATGTGCTGGAGGCCCGGTACTGCCACGGATACAGCAATGCCCAGCTTGCCCGGCAACTGCAGGCGCTGGCCGGTGACCTGCCGGTATACTGCGACAGCGCCGAGCCCAAGTCTATTGCGGAGCTGCGCCGTTTGGGGGTGTGCGCCCTGCCGGTGCGCAAGGGGCCGGACAGCCTGCGCCACGGCATCCGCTTTCTGCAGGGCTGCCGCATCGTGGTGCACCAAAGCTGTGTATCCATGATGGAGGAGTTGCAGGGCTACCGCTGGCGGCAGGACGGGCACCGGGGCGATCTGCCCATTCCCCAGGGGGCCGATCACCTGATCGATGCCCTGCGCTATGCCCTGGAGGCCGACATGCGGGGCGGCTTTGCCCAGGCTGTGCCCAAGGACAAGGGCGTCTGAACGCCGGCGCTCTGTATAAGGCACCACCCCTTCTGCGCCGCCCGGGATTGCTGAGCCGTCTTCCCGGTGCTACAATGGCTGCGTTTGGAGGTTTGTATGCAGCTACTATCCAGGGAACGCCCCTTCTACAAAGGCAACCTGCACATGCATACCACGGCCAGCGACGGCGAGCTGAGCCTGGAAAGGGCATCGGCCCTCTACCAATCCATGGGGTACGATTTTATCGCCGTCACCGATCACCGCCGGCGAAGCTGTGATACCCACTATTTCCGCAACATGCTGGTGATGGC
>JAAZBR010000096.1 GCA_012513735.1 Clostridiales bacterium
AGAAACTATAAAAGAATTTTGGAAAAACTTGGTGGAATACATCGAAAAGTATACCATGAGCACTTATAGTAGCAAATGGTTTGAGAAAGCTACAGATGCTGAGCTTAGTATTGAAAGAGAAAAAGTTAGATTAGCATTTTGCTCTTCCAGTGATGATATGGAAAACGCTACTCTATTACAGAATTTGTTAAGACGATTTGATAACGAAATGAGCAAAAGAGAATGGGGTGATAAGATTCCACGCGCGACAAGTATTCATCGTGAGCACGGATGGTATTTACCTAATGATGATTAGTCCACACAATCGAAGGATCAAGCGATTTCGGAGAGTGTTTACCCGTTACGACAAACTTGACCTTGTATTCAGCGGCTTCATCTACTTTGCCATGGTTGCTGATGCTTTTTTGTTTGAACGGTTTCTAGCATCACTCGTTTTCAATGCGTATCTGACAGGCCTTCATGGCCTCCAGCGCAATCCGGTGGCTATGAGGGCTGACCCCCGCGCAGCAGGCCGCATCCACCACGATTTCGGTTTCCGGCAGGAAAGCGCGCAGCAGCAGGGCGTTGGAAATCACGCAAATATCCGTGCACAGGCCTACCAGCGTGATGCGGTCGATGGGGTTTGCTTCGTTCTCCCGGGCCAACTGTACCCCTAGTTGGGCAGAGCCGAACACTGGCTTATCCAGCGGCGGTTCGGTCAGATGCGCTGCGATATCGGGGTGTAGCTGCCAGCCCTCTGTGCCGCGGATGCAATGGGGCATGGGCAGCAGACGGCCCTCCTGGGTATCCAGATAGTCGGTCTCATGGGTATCCCGGGTGGCCAATATGCGTCCACTGTGGCCCTGCATCTTGCGTACCACATGGGGAAGGATGGCCCGGGCCTCCGGTGTGCCCAGGGCGCCGTCGATAAAATCCCGCTGCATGTCTACAACGATCAGCAGATTCTGCATCATTTGATCCTTTCTTCCATTTGGAGACTGCTGCTTTTTGAGCGGCACCCGCCTACTGGGCGGTACGATTGAAACGGTCCACCACCTCGCACAGCTTGTCCAGAAAAGCTCCTTCCCCCCAGGTGTTGATTTTGAAGAAAATCGCCTGGCTGCCTCCCGAGGTGATGGCGGACAGGAACACCTGGTTGTCCTTGCCGGCCAGCGTCACCGACAGGCTGACCCGGTTGCTGCCCAGCCAGCTATAACGCTCAAACACGCGCACTGCCACCCGCAGGTCGTCTACCTGATAGTTGCTCTGGTCCTCCAGGCTGGCGGAGACGCTGCCCTGCATGATGCCCTGTTCGATGGCGGCCAGCAGCGCAGAAAAGTCAGCAGTCAGGGTGGTTTCATACTTGGCCATGGAAGGTTTCTCCTTTAAATACGCAGGTCTTTGGTGGCGTAGCGGCTGAAGCCAATCATCAGGAAGGCGGCCGACAGGCCTAGGTTGAGCTTCAGGAAGAAGGAGTGAAAGCTGTCCGGACCCACCAGTTTGGCAGCCTCGGTATAGTAGTAGGGGGTCAGGTAGCGCAGAGCATCGATGCCCACCTCCATGTTGATCAACAGCAGCATGAAGTACATCCCCAGGGACAGCCCGATGCCAAGGCCGGTGCTGTCACGGCTCATGAAGGCGCTGATGCACAGGCACAGACAGCCCAGGTGTAGCATCAGCAGGTAGACACCCATGTGGATCTGCACAAAATCAACCATGGAAAAGGGCTCGCCCAGCCACCGCAGTGTGAGCCAGGAGGCCGTGGCCGTAATAGCCGAGAAGGTAAGAAACAGCAACAGCATGGCCATGAGTTTCTGCACCAGCACCCACAGCCGGCTGACGGGATGGGGAAACAGGTACTCCGCCGTATGGCGACCTTCCTCCTTGGACAGCATGCTGATGCCCAGGATGGCTGCAAACAAGCCGCCGCCAAGGGACAGGATGTTGCCCGCCTCGGCTGCGTAATAGCCCATCACGGTGCCATAGTCCAGCCTGTCTGCTGCAAAGGCCTTGGCCAGTGTGCCCATGCTTTCCAGCATCTGATTAATCAGGGTCATGCCGTTCTTCACCTTGGGGAACACGCTCAGGCTCAGCACCTCAATCAGGGCACAGCCAACCGCCCAGATGATTGCCATGCGGCGTCCCTGCTTCAGCTCGTGGCGCAAAATGGTCATGCCTTCGCCCCCTTTTCGTAGAAGTGCATAAATATCTCCTCCAGCTCCGGCTCGGCAATCAGCAGGTCGCTGTACTGCAGGCTGTTGAGCTGGTCAACCAGCGGATGCATGTCGCCGTTGTACAGCAGCGTGACCTCATTGTCATGTTCATGCACCTCTATGACGCCGGGTAGGCGCCGGGCGGCTTCGGGCAACTGGGACAGTCCCCGCAGCGTCACGCGGCGGGCGGCGTTGCGGCCCAGGTTCTCCACTGTGTCGCTGACCAGCAGACGTCCTTCTCGGATAATGGCGGCATGGCGGCAATGGTGCTGTACCTCGCTTAATACATGGCTGGACAGAAAGATGGTGGCGCCCTCCCGGTTGCGCTCCCTCATCACATCCCAGAATACCCGCTGGATCAGCGGATCCAGGCCGCTGGTGGGCTCATCTAATATCAGCAGCTCCGGCCGATGCTGCAGTGCGTTGATGATGGCCACCTTCTTCTTGTTGCCAAAGGACAGGTCCGAAACCTGGCGGTTAGGGTCCAGCTCAAAGCGATCGCACAGCACCCAGCTTTCCCGCTCGCAGTCCTTGCGGCGCAACCGGGCCGACATGCGAAACACATCCTTCACTCGCATCCGGGGATAATAGGCTGCCTCTGAGGGCATGTAGCCCACACGCTTCAACAGGTCGCGCCGGCGGGTACGGATGGACATTCCCAGCACGGAGGCGCTGCCTGCGCTGGCACGGATTAGCCCCAGCAGCGTGCGGATCAGTGTGCTTTTACCGGCCCCGTTGGGCCCGATAAAGCCAAAAACATCCCCCTGCTGCACCTGCAGGCTAACCTCCGAAATGCCCCGTGCACGACCATACCGCTTGGTCAGCTTTTCTGTCAGGATTGCGTCCGCCATACGCCGCCTCCTCTCCCCATAAACCGCAATCAGTATAGCATATTTTACCCGTATGCACAGGAGGTTCTACGGCTTGCGGTGAACGCAAAAAGGTTCTATAATAAGTATATGAATTTATAACAAAGGAGCATTACATGAAATTTGCAGTTGAAACCTCTGCCCGCCATGCCCATGTGAGCCAGGAGCACCTGGAGAAGCTGTTCGGCGCCGGTCACAAGTTGACCCCCAAGAAGGATCTGTCCCAGCCCGGCCAGTTTGCCGCCGAGGAAAAGATTACCGTCGTTGGCCCCCGGGGTGAGCTGAAGGTGAGCATTCTGGGCCCCTGCCGCAAGGCCTCCCAGGTGGAAATCAGCATGACCGAAGCGCGCACGCTGGGCGTGAAGGCGCCGGTGCGCGAATCCGGTGACACCGCGGGCTCCGCAGGCTGCAAACTGGTGGGTCCTGCCGGTGAGGTAGAACTGAGTGAAGGCGTCATCGTAGCCAAGCGCCACGTCCATGCCACCCCCGAAGATGCCCAGAAGC
>JAAZBR010000097.1 GCA_012513735.1 Clostridiales bacterium
CTCAAAACGGCCATCAGGCTGGGATATCCCTGCACCACCCCGACCGCCAGGATGTCCTTCAAGAAGCAGGTAAAGCCAGCCTCCTGCAGGCTTTGCAGGGCGGCTTCCCCATCGGGGGCCAGCCCCCGAACGATGGTGTCGTTGGCATCCGTGGTGATCATCAGGTAGTGCAGCTCCACGCCATACTCAATGAGGTGACGCATCAGGTCATTCATCCGCTCAGGCCTTTGGTCCACCAGAATGGAAAGCTGTTTGACCTGCATGCCCTGCTGACGGGGGACAAAAACCTCCACCCCGCCGCTCATTTGATCACCAGGTTGAGCAGACGCCCCGGTACATACACCAGCTTGACAACCTGACGGCCGTCAATCAAAGGGGCCACCTGGGGATGAAGGGGCAGCTCCCTTTCGGCCTGCACCTTGTCAAGCTCGCTGTCCACCATCATGCGTCCGCGAATCTTGCCATTCACCTGAATAGCGATCTCCACCTGGTCGGCCACCAGGTATTTCTCGTCGTACTGAGGCCACGGCTGCCGGTACAGCGGGTCGCCGTATCCCTGAAGCTGCCAGATCTCCTCGCAGATATGGGGGGCCACCGGGCTCAGCAGCAGCAGCAAAGCCTTCAGCTCATCGGGGGTGATGCTGCCCACATCGTAATAGTCATTCACTAGACTCATCAGAGCGGCGATGGCGGTGTTATACTTCATCCGCTCATAGTCTTCGCCCACTTTTTCGATGGCGCTGTTGACCTGTACCCGCAGCCGCTTGCTGAGGCCGCGGGCCTTCTCGTCCACCATGCTCTGCAGGCGCCATACCCTGTCCAAAAAGCGCTTGCAGCCGCGGGCGCCGTTGGTGTTCCATGGGATGGCCTGATCAAAGGCACCCATAAACATCTCATACATGCGGAAGGCATCGGCGCCGATCTCGTCGATCATGTCATCCGGGTTGATAACATTGCCGCGGGATTTGCTCATCTTCTCGCCGTTTTCACCCAATATCATGCCGTGGCTGGTGCGCTTCTGGTAAGGCTCCGGCGCTTTCACCAGGCCGATGTCGTGCAGGAACAGATGCCAGAAACGGCTGTACAGCAGGTGCAGCGTGGTGTGCTCCATGCCGCCGTTGTACCAGTCTACCGGCATCCAGTAGTCAAGCGCCTCCTGGGAGGCAAAGGCATTGTCGTTGTGCGGGTCACAGTACCGCAGAAAATACCAGCTGCTGCCTGCCCACTGGGGCATGGTGTCGGTCTCCCGCTTGGCGGGCGCCTCGCACACTGGACAGGGCACGTTGACCCAGTCGTCCATGCGGGAGAGGGGGCTTTCCCCGCTGTCTGTGGTCTCATAATGCTCTACATCCGGCAGCAGCAGCGGCAGGTCAGTTTCCTTTAGGGGAACAACCCCACAATGGGGACAATGGATGATGGGGATGGGTTCGCCCCAGTAGCGCTGGCGGCTGAACACCCAGTCGCGCAGCTTGTAGTTGATCTTGCGCTCGCCCAGGCCCTTTTCTTCTAGATATTCGATCATGCGCTGCTTGGCCTGGGGCACAGGCAGCCCATTGAGAAAGCCGCTGTTGATGGCCACATCCTCATCGCCTGTGTTATGGACGGCCTCCTGCACATTGCCGCCGGAAAACACCGGCGTGATGGGCAGATTAAATGCCTTGGCGAACTCCCAGTCGCGGGCATCATGGGCCGGCACGGCCATGATGGCGCCCGTTCCATAACCCATCAGCACGTAGTCGGCCACCCACACGGGAATTTCGTTGCCATTGACGGGGTTAATGGCCGCCAGGCCCTTCACCTGTACACCTGTCTTTACGTGATCCAGCTCAGAACGCTGGAAATCGCTTTTCTTGGCGGCCTCCGTGCGATAATTCAGCACCTCATCCAGATTCTGGATGCGATCGGCCAGGCGATCCACCAACGGATGCTCCGGCGATACTACCATGTAGGTGGCACCAAACAGGGTGTCAGGCCGGGTGGTATAGACGCGCAGGGTCTCATCACTGTCCCTGATGGAGAAATCCAGCTCGGCACCTTCGCTGCGGCCGATCCAGTTGCGCTGCTGGGCCTTAACCCGGTCGATGAAATCCACGGTGTCCAGCCCATCTAACAGCTTCTGCGCATAATGGGTGATGCGCAGCATCCACTGGTTCTTTACTTTGCGTACTACTTCACTGCCACAACGCTCGCAAACGCCATCCACCACTTCCTCGTTGGCCAGGCCACACTTGCAGCTTGTGCACCAGTTGATGGGCATCTCTGCTTTGTAGGCCAGGCCGTGTTCGTATAGCTTGAGGAAGATCCACTGCGTCCAGCGGTAGTAGCCGGGATCGGTCGTGTTGACCTCTCGGCTGTAGTCAAAGCTGAAACCAATACGCTTTAACTGGGAGCGGAAATGGTCGATATTGTCCCGGGTGACCTTTGCCGGGTGCACATGATGCTGGATGGCGTAGTTTTCAGTGGGCAATCCAAAGGCATCCCATCCGATGGGATATAGCACATTGTACCCCTCCATACGCCGCTTGCGGGCGATGATATCCAGGGCCGTGTTGCTCCGCGGATGCCCCACATGAAGGCCCGCGCCCGATGGGTAGGGAAACTCGATCAGGCAGTAGTATTTGGGCTTGCTGTAGTCTTCTGTCGCGCGGAAAGCCTGCTGCTCTTCCCAAATCTGCTGCCATTTTTTTTCAATGATTTCCGGTTGATAGGGCACTGAAAACATACGGTATCCTCCTTGTATAAACACATGCAGTATAATCACCATGCCACTTTTTGTAAAGGCAAAGCTCGGCAAAAGGACTGCAGAAAGCCAGACGATTCCACGGATGAGCTTGATTTGAGGGCATGGTTTTGCGCAAGCATTTTTTCCTGCATTTCAGATGCTGTTAGCGTGCTGCTGCGCCTTCACGAAGGTTTCATGAAGATATGCGCAGGAATTCATAAACAGGTCGTACACTTTAAAAAGAATCCGCAAGGAGGAAGAAAGGAGATACCGTATGAAGAAACTACTCGTCGTTGTGCTGCTGCTTGGACTTTTGCTGCCAGGTGCTCTTGCGCAGGAGCAAAAACCGGAACTCACCTATACCGAGCCCTACATGGTGACTTTGAACCCGGGCAGTGAAATGAATATCATCTGGCTCACCAAGGAGCCCTGCCAGGGAAGTGTTGAATACGGTCTGACCCCGGTGATGGGCGAATCGGCTACTGCCGAGCAATATGAAATCAAAGGCTTCCGTACGTCTGCAACCGCTGAAGGATTTGATCCCGATCCTGCGAAGAACCCTGAACTGCCCGTCTATCAGCTGATTGCAAAGCTTGAAAACCTGCAGCCCGGCAAGGTGTACTACTATCGCGTCACCACCACCAAGGATGGCGAAAATCAGGTTGGTAAGCGTTATTTCTTCAAAACCGCTCCGGAAAAGGGAGACGAATTCAACTTCGCACTGCTGTCCGACATGCAGCTGAAGGTGAAGACCAAGGAAACCATCCGGTTCATGGGTCAGCAGGATATTGACTTTATCCTCTTTGCTGGCGACCTGATCAACACGCCGTGGAAGGTATCCGAATGGTTCAACGTGGAAGGCTGCTTTGAAGTGCCCGCCGAGGCCGACCGCAGCTTCTTCGAGTGCCTGCACCAGGATGCCGACAACACCCGCCTTGCTCAGTACATGCCCATCTTCTATTGCCCCGGCAACCACGAAGTGGATGATCAGAGGGTGTGCACCGACAAGGAGATAGCTCAGAATCCCGATAATTGGAATTGGAGCATCTATATGCAGATGTTCCGTCCCCTTTATCCCGAACAGGATTACACTGTCAACGGCAAGCGTTACTACTCGGCCGACTATGGCGATCTGCACATATCCTCCATCAACGTACACCGCTGGCAGAGCTGGGACGGCTTTGAGTTCCCCGGCTGGATCACCTACGATGAAATCGGCCCCGACAGCGCCCAGGCTAAGTGGCTGCAGGAAGATTTGGCCAAGGCTGACAACAAGTACAAGTGGGTCGTGATGCACTGGCATATGCTCAACCGCGGCAATGACGGCTACTTCCCCGTATCCAAGGCCGTGGAAGATCCCCAGAACCCCGGCAAGGCCATCTATCCTGACGGCGACTATTGCTGGGACGTGCTCCGCCCCCTGTTCGAAACCTACAAGGTCAACGCCGTCAACTTCGGCCACAGCCACGTGTATGAGCGCTACCTGATCAACGGGGTTAACTATATTGAAGCAGCCTCCATCGGCAACAACTACCGCTCCAGCAACGATCCCTACCATCCTTCGGGCAACATACCGGTCGTTGAGGAAAACCACTTCCGCTCCATCATGCTGGTTAACGTAAGCGAAGAAGGTATAACCGCCCGTGGCCTGCAAGCCAGCGTTGAAGACAACGGCATCGGCTACATCGGTAGGGAGTTCGATTCCTTCACCATCGCAAAATAATCAGCCCCTTTCCGGTTACAACTATCCCCGGTACGCTGCAAAAAGCGCGCCGGGGCTTTTATCTGGAACGGAACCTTCTCCATACCTTCTTCAACTGATACTCATTCCAAACGGTAACGCATCGTCGCGCTGGTGTTTTTACCCCGTTGCTGTGTCGGCTGTTCGGTTGGTGTAGCGCTACTACACCTCCCTCATCTGCTTCTTGCAGCGGAGCAAAAACCCATATTGCTTTGGCTGCGTTACCGTTTTGCATGAGTATTACAAAGAACTGCACGACGCCATTGCCAGGCATAGGAGCCTGACTGCTGTGCACATACCTGAGACAGAGAAAACTGTGAGGGCGTATGGTGCGTGCCTCAGGTGCGGATATATAGAAACAGCATAGCCGCCTCATGCGACTATGCCGTTTTCAGGGATTGTATCCCCTGAGCTGAATCTGCCAATGGCAGACCTTTTAAGAGTGGTTAATGCTTACCGGCCGGAGTGACGGGCAAAGCAGTCGCGGCAGTACACCGGACGATCGCCACGGGGCTGGAAGGGCACCTGGGTGGTGGCGCCGCATTCGTCGCAGATCACGTCGAACATCTGGCGCTCGCCGCCACGGCTGTTGTTGCGGCGGTTGGCACGGCAGGTGGGGCAACGTCCGGGTTCGTTCTGGAAGCCCTTCTCGGCGTAGAAAGCCTGCTCAGAGCCGGAGAAAACGAATTCGGCGCCGCACTCGCGGCAGGTCAGGGTTTTGTCGGTATACATGATTACATGTACCTCCTTGATGATTTGTCCAAACCGATGCAATCGAGAGTGGTTTCCGTGGTTTCATCACATCAGTTACCTGACGACATCACCTGGAGGAACACCTGATCCCTGGCTTGGCACCACGGGTAATATAGCATACTATTTGCATTTTGCATAGATTTCCTCGATAAAAAAGTTCACTCTTTTTTTACATGTGTCCCGGCGAGGAAGAGGGTAGGCTAGCAGGATGCAAAAAATGAAATTATTTCGTGAAAAAGCCGAAAATAATCCCCCAATGTCTTGCGCGTTCTAATGTTCTGTGGTAATCTACCAAATGCTGTACAGCAAAAGCTAACAGGAGGTGAAAGAAGTTGCCCAACATCAAGTCCGCTATCAAGCGCGTCAGC
>JAAZBR010000098.1 GCA_012513735.1 Clostridiales bacterium
AAGATCGAGTCCGTGGTCATCGGCGAAAACAGCGAGACCCCCGGCATTGCCACCCCTGTACTGGAGGGTTTCCCCCAGTTGATCGTGGACAACCAGAGCCTCAAGATTGACGCTGTGGCCGGCGCTACCCTGACCAGCGATGCCGTGCTGAATGCGGTGGCGGATTGTGTGAAGCAGGCAGGCGGTGATGTGGAGGCCCTCAAGCAGGTAGAGGTGAAGAAGGCTGAAGCCGGTGCGCTGATTGAGGAAACCTATGATGTCATCATCATCGGCGGCGGCGGTGCCGGCATGTCGGCGGCTATCAGTGCGGTGGAAAACGGCGCCACCGCCGTGCTGGTGGAGAAGGGCGCAGCCCTGGGCGGCAACACCCTGCGGGCCGGCGGCGCCTACAACGCCGTAGACCCTGCCCGCCAGAGCGTGGTAGACATGATGCCCAGCCAGATTGAGGAGTTGAAAAGCATCCTGACTGTGGACGAAGCCTCCTTGCCCGCCGGCTATGCGGAGGACCTGAAGACCCTGAAGCAGCAGATCACCGATTACCTGGCCGGCGACACCACCAAGCTGTTTGACACCGTGGAGCTGCATACCTATCAGACCTATGTGGGCGGTCACCGCACCGGCCTGGACGGTACCGAGATCTACGGCGAGTATGACCTTGTATCTACCCTGACCAAGGGCTCCCTGGAAAGCATGGAGTGGCTGGTAAGCCATGACCCCGACGGCGTGCAGATTACAGACTATATCGGCACCGTGCTGGGTGGCCTGTGGCCCCGCATGCACAAGCTCAGCCTGCCGGTGGGCCACGGCTATGTGGAGCCCCAGGAGAAGGCCTTCCTTGCCCAGGGCGGCAAGATTATGCTGAACACCCGCGCCACTGAGCTGATCATGGAAAATGGTCGCGTGGCCGGTGTGAAGGCTGAAATGACTGACGGCACCCCCGTGCTGCTGCACGCCACCAAGGGCGTGGTCATGGCCACGGGCGGCTATGGCGCCAACCCCAAGCTGGCCATGGAGTATGACAACTACTGGGGCAACCTCAACGAGCAGATGCCCACCACCAACACCGCGTTGGCAACCGGCGACGGCATCGAGATGGGCAAGGCCGTGGGCGCCAACCTGGTGGGCATGGGCTTTATCCAGTTGATGCCCTCCAGCCAGCCGGTCACCGGTTCCCTGGGCGGCGGCCTGTGGACAGGCGCCGAAAACCAGGTGTTCGTCAACAAGCAGGGCAAGCGCTTCGTTTCCGAGTACGAGAGCCGCGACGTGCTGGCCAAGGCCGCGCTGGAGCAGACCGACGCCACCTTCTGGATCATCTGCGACCAGTCCACCGCGGGCGACCCGCAGCCGGGCGGCAAGAATGGCTGGGGCAACGACATCGACACCTTGATTGCCGAGGGCTCCGTGCTCAAGTCCGACACCCTGGAGGGCCTGGCCGAGCAGATCGGCTGCGACCCCGCCACCTTGGTCGCCGAGATCGATAAGTACAACGGCTTCAGCGAGTCCGGAAAGGACACCGATTTCGGCAAGGTCAACATCGGTGAGAAGATCGACGTGGGCCCCTTCTATGCCACAGTGCGTACTCCCTCCATCCACCACACCATGGGCGGCCTGCAGATCAACAAAATGGCCCAGGTGATCGACACCCAGGGCAACGTGATCCCCGGCTTCTATGCGGCAGGTGAGGTCACCGGCGGCATCCACGCGGGCAACCGGGTGGGCGGCAACGCGCTGCCGGATATCATTGTATTCGGCCGCATCGCCGGCGCCAACGCAGCCAAGGGCGAGTAAAATCTAAACACTTACGAATAGGGGCGTCGCCGCAGATTTTGCGGCGGCGCCTCTTTATGCCGTGATTTATGCAAACTCCGTGCATTGGGCATGATCTGCTATCATGACGGTCAGGCACAGGTGCCCTTTCAAGTACAGGCTCCGCGCCAAAGACGAATATCATTTTGCTGATGCGGAACAAAAAATACAGGCCTGAGCACATGAAGAAACAATAGCATAATGTAGGAATAAAGAAGGGAGGATGGTTTCTTTTGTCAGAGATACTCGAGATGGTCATGATCGTAAGCTTCGGTGCATCATGGCCAATGAATGTAATGAAGTCCTACAGGGCCCGGACGGCTAAGGGAAAAAGTCTGGCGTTCCTCTGCCTCATCCTTTTCGGATACGTTGCAGGCATTATTTCAAAGTTTACCAACCCTGTGTATATGGCAGAATTCTCTCAGAAATGGTATGTGTTGTTCTTCTACTTTCTGAATTTCTTCATGGTTGCGGCTGACCTGGCGCTCTACTTCAGAAACAAACGGTTGGATAAGAAGAACATAGCCTGAAACGATACCAAAGCTCCATGACAGGGTTGTCGGGTATAGCGGCCGCTGTATGCCCCGAAGCTAAAACCGGGTATCCTTTCCGCAAACCGACCGCATTTCGGATGATCAAAGCGGGCGTTTCTTGAGTTGACAATCCCTGTCACAGTATGGATACTCGTACCGTCGCACGCGCGGCAACCATCACAACCATGTCAGGAGCCTGCACATGCCAGAAAAGATACGGGACAACATCTACCGCATTGCCGTCACGCTGCCGGGCAGCCCCCTGAAGGTGGTCAACAGCTACCTGATCATGGGGCAGCCCCGCAATCTGCTGATCGACACGGGTTTCAACCACCCGGCCTCAGAGCGGGACATGGACGCGGCCCTGGCCGGGCTGCAGGTGGATCTGGACCGCACCGACATTCTGCTGACCCACATCCACTCCGACCACAGCGGGCTGGTGGGCCGCATCGCCCGGCCCCAGACCCGTGTATTCTGCCCGAAAAACGAACTGGCGCGCATCCGGGGGGCGGAGCGTGGGCACCTGTGGCAGCTTGACATCGACCGGATGCGCAGCCTGGGCTGCCCCGAGGAGCTGCTGAGTGACCAGGAAACCTTCTCCACCTCCCGGGCCATGGCCCCGGACGGAGACTTCACCCGTTACAGCCCCCTCAGCAATGGCGACACCTTTCCCTGCGGCGCCCATGTGGTGCGGGCGGTGAAAGCCCCCGGCCACACGCCGGACCACATGTGCTTTTACATGGAGGATCAGCGCATCCTGTTCACCGGCGACTGCGTGCTGTTTGACATCACGCCCAACATCACCGCCTGGCGGG
>JAAZBR010000013.1 GCA_012513735.1 Clostridiales bacterium
GATTGCACCAGGCATAGACATTGACGACCTCATCACCGTCCAGCAGGGCAAACTTGGCCTCGGGAGCGCCGGTGTGATTCAGTTCCTTGCGCTGGTTGCCCATTTTGGTTTCCAGGGCGATCCAGCCAATGTAGTGTTCCTCTACCATGGGGTGTGCCGCGGCACCCACCTTCACGGTGACAATGTTGCCATTGCGCTCAACCACGGGCACATGTTTTTCCTTGGAAGCATCCACAGTGCCTGCCACCATTTCCTGCATTTGCTCGCCGCAGCAAACCACCTTCACACCCTTGTCTGTTGCAAAGGCGATGATATTGCCACAGTGCTTGCACTCGTAAAATTTCATTTTTGTCTTCATGGTTTTCCTCCTTGCTGAATTCAAACTCATCATAGGGGAATTATGATACCCTGTCAAGCAAATGTGCATGTTTTTGGGTTTCCCCGGCGGCTTTTGAGCCTTCGGACATGTGCTTCTGCTTACCCAGCACGGGATCCAGTGCAGACCGGAAAACCTATGGAGTTTCCCTGTTGCTGCTAGACAGGGGTGTGATTTCACAAACCCTTGCTGTACTTCCTTCCACACGGAAGCGGACATTAAACCCAGCAAAGACGAAACCATATACCCGCTCAGGATCCTCCTGATACGCGGGACGCGGATCCTGGGCCAGCACATCCTGCAGCGCCTGGTGGTGGGATGCGGGGATCAACATCAACCATTTGGACGGAATCTCTACCTGCAGCAGAGGAGGGGGACCATCCTCTGCAAATCCGCCCGTGGCATCGGGGATACAGTCGGCATAGGGCAGGTAGGGCTTGATGTCATAGAGGGGGGATTGATCCATCAGGTCGATGCCCGACACCCGCAGGCATAGCCCCCACTCGGGGTGGTGTACTACCTCCTGTAGCTTGACGCAGCTTAGCCCAATGGGGTTTGGGCGAAAGGGGGAACGGGTGGCGAATACCCCCATGCGCCTGTCGCCGCCCAGACGGGGCGGGCGCACAGTGGGGGACCAGCTGTCGCGCTGTGACCGGGAAAAACCCCACAGCAGCCATAGGTGGCTGAAGCCATTGATGCCGCGCAAGGCCTCGGCTACACGGTACTCCGGCTCGAAGACGATCAGACCCTCCAGCGCTTTCACCAGGCCGCTTTGGCGGGGCAGGCCAAACTTTTCGGGAAAATCCGTATGGATACGGGCGATGATCTTCATGGGTTTTCCTCTGCCAGCAGGCGCAGGGCTAGGTTACGCCGGCGCAACTGCTGGGTAGCCTCGCTGCCCAGGGGCCACTTGCTGACCTGCCGGTCGAAGGTCAAAAGACCGTTGGTTTCCTCCTCCACATCGCTTAGTTGAGTATACACAAAGGCCGCAATGTTGCGTCCGTCCTGCAGCAGGCTGTCCATCAGTTCCAGCACCGCCTGCTGGTAGCTGTGCAAGTCCTTGAAACGCCGGTAGCCGAAGGCTCGCTGGCTGTAGGTGTGACCCGGCACGGGGTAGCTATAGCCTCCATATTCCGTCAGCGCGGCCGGGCGACCGTTCCTGTCCGGTCGGATACGGCATCGGCTGAAGTAGATGTGACGGCTTTTCAGGTCGCCGGCCCGCTGGTCGTGCCAACCGCTGGCATGGTCAAGGGGGCGGGTGGGATCCAGCGCCCGGGTTTTACGCGCAACCCCTGCCGCGTCAAACTGGCCCCAACCCTCATTGAAAGGCACCCACAGCGCAAGGCTGGGCACGGAATAAAGCTGATCGATGGTGGCTTGCAGCTCCTGCATGTAAGCCTCTCGGGAGGAGGCTTCCGCCCGTCCGAAGGCCTTTGTATTGCGATCGCTGATTTGCACGCCCAGCACAGGCAGCACCTGGATTACAATGGGTTTGTAGGGCCCGCCGCCCGACACCATGTCCTGCCAGACCAGCATGCCCAGTCGGTCGCAGTGAGAATACCAGCGCATGGGCTCGATCTTGATATGCTTGCGCAGCATGTTGAAACCCAGCGCCTTCATCTGCAGGATGTCGTCTGCCAATGCCTGATCGCTGGGGGCGGTGTACATACCCTGCTGCCAGTATCCCTGGTCCAGCACCCCCACCGGCACATAGGGCTTGCCGTTCAGGCTGAGACGGGGTACCCCCGCTGCGTCCGTGCAAAGGCCAAAGCTGCGCATGCCGAAATAGCCCTGCACCTCATCCTGACCATAGCGCACCGTGAAAGTATACAGATAGGGATCCTCCGGGCTCCAGGCCCGAAAACCGGGCAGCTCGGCGGTTAGCAGACCCGCAGATTCTTCAAGGAACACCGCAGTCTGTACGCCGCCTGTGACCTGGCCCGCATCCGAAGGGGCGTACACCACGCCGCTGAGAGCGCCCTGTCCGCTGCACTGCACACGCAGGTAAACTCGTGCACCTGCGTAGTCGGGCGTAATGTGGATGCTTTGTATGGAATGTTCCGGCACTGCCTCCAGCCACACAGTCTGCCAGATGCCGCTGGTGGCATGGTACCAGATACCGCCCGGTTTTAAGGATTGTTTGCCCCAGGCGCGGTAGCCCATGTTGCTGGGATCGGTCACCGCAACCAGCAGGCGATTGTCTCTTGGCTGCATCAGCGCCGTGATGTCCAGAGCGAAGGCATGGTAGCCTCCCTCGTGGCTGCCTGCCAGGCGGCCATTCACATATACGCGACAGCTCTGGTCCACTGCGCCAAAGTGCAGCAGCAGGCGTCCCCCCTCCGGCAGAGGAGGGATATCCCCTTTTTCCAGCGATCGCTCATACCACAACACCTCGTTCGGCTGCAGCTGCCGCATCACGCCCGACAACTCGCTTTCAGGGGCATAGGGCACCACAATGCTGCCTTGGGTGGAGGGCATCTGTACGTCTTCCCCTTGGGGCAGGTCGCCCTTCTCTATGGCATAACGCCAGGGGCCGTTGAGACAGCGCCAGCTATCCGCCGATCGCCGCATCTGGGGACGTGGGTATTCACAAAGCGGGATCATGGGCGGGCCTCCTGTTTGTGCAGCTTCATGAGCGGCAGCAGGCACAGCAGCAGCACCACTGCTGCCGCCAGGAAAATGGCAGGCGTAGGGACCTGCCGGATCACACCCAGGTCTGTATAGGTAGCGCCGCCCTGGCCGATGACAAAGCTGCCCAGGAAGGGGCCGATGATCATGGGCAGCATCACAGCGAAGATCATCCGCACGCCCTGAAACCGCCCGCCCATGCCATCGGGGATGCCATCCCGTATCAGGCCGTTGATGCAGGCCGTCATCACCATGCTGCCGCCAATGGTGCACAGGCCAAAGATCATCAGCCCGATGGCGCCCCTGACAAAGTACATACCGATCAGCCCCACCAGCGCCAGTCCCAGGGCAGGGAAGGAAAGCCTCGCCTTGCCCACACGGTCGATTAGCCTGCCTCCTGCAAGGGACAGGGCTGAAGCGCCCAGCAGCACCACGGCCAGTATCAGCGCATAGTCCGCAATGCCCAGATAGCTTTGGATGTAGATGATCAGGTAGGGCATGTATACCTGGGTTGCCGTACTGAGGGCCAGCATGGCCAGCAGGGCGGTGTATAGCCGGGGATGGGCATGCACGGTGCGGGGCAGGAAGCCATAAGCCAACTGCTGTCCATAGGGCTCGCGGCTTGGGCTCAGCGGCTGTTCCTTCACCAATCCCAGGCTGGCCAGGCCCGCCAGAAGGGTCAGACTGCCCACAATAATAAAGAACATCTGCCATTGGCCGGTTTGGGTCAGCGGATCCAGCGCGACGAACACCAGCAGCATGGCGAGCAGGGGCAACATGGCCAGCAGGCCTTCCACACGGCCACGGTTCTGCGGCACGGTGATATCGTTCACCCAAGCGTTGAAGGCAGCATCATTGGCGGTGGAGCCGAAGAATGTCATGATGCAGTCCAGCACTACCACCGTGAGCGCGGCCCGGCGGATGCCCTGTGCGCTGGGGGCGGCACCCGGGCCCACCAACGCGAAGGCCATCACGCTCAGCCCCCACAGCAGATATCCCAGGCTGATGAACACTTTGCGGCGGCCCATGTGGTCGCTGAGGGCGCCCATCAGCAGCGTGGTCAGTGTGGCCACCACGGCGGAGGCAGCCACCATCAGGGCAATCATTCCGGTATCCTGGGTGATGGTGTTATACAGGAACACGTTAAAATACATGTTCTCCACCGTCCAGGCGATCTGCCCGAAGAGGCCGATCAGCACCAGCGCGCCCCAACTGCGCGCAGTAAGGCGGGGAGGAACGGAGGAGGCCGGGGCGGTTTTCATGCTGTCCACCTGCTTTTCTATGAGATGCCGCCGGGTGTGATTATTGTCCCTGCCTTCATTATAGAAGCGGGAAAGGGGATGTCAATGTTGGAAATATTGGGAGAAACGCAGAACAAAGCTGGTTGTGCCGAGGCTAAATGGGTATACTCTGCTACAGGAGATACCTTGTGATGTGCGAACGGGCATCATGGCTTTGCTTGATGACGCAAGCGATGGTTGTCCTGGGGGACAGGGCAAAATATATGGAATGTAGCAAGGCAGGAGGGACATAATGCACAATTTCACCTATTATACACCCACCAAAGTGGTATTCGGACGCGGCGCCGAGGATCAGGTAGGCCGGCTTTTGCAGGAACAGAAGGCCCAAAAGGTGCTGCTTCACTATGGCGGCGGTAGCGCCGAGCGCTCCGGTCTGCTTTCCAAGGTCAGAGCCGCCATGACGGGGACAGGCATTGCCTATGTAGAGTTGGGCGGTGTGGTACCCAATCCCCGGCTGTCTTTGGTATATGAAGGCATAGAACTGGCAAAGCGCGAGAAGGTGGATTTTATCCTGGTCGTGGGTGGCGGTAGCGTGATCGATTCTGCCAAGGCCATCGGCTATGGTGTGGCCAGTGGGGGAGATGTGTGGGATTTCTATGAGCACACCCGGGTTGCCACCGGCTGTCTGCCCATTGGAGCAGTTCTCACCCTGTCTGCCGCGGGCAGCGAAATGAGCTGCGGTTCGGTGATCACCAAAGATGAGGGTGGCGTGAAGCGGGCCTATGATGATGACCTGTCCCGGCCGAAGTTTGCCCTCATGAACCCTGAGTTGACCATGACTCTGCCCGACTACCAGACCGCCTGCGGTTGTACCGACATCCTGATGCACACCATGGAGCGTTACTTTACCTCGGGCGGCAACATGAAGCTGACGGACAGCCTGGCAGAAGCGCTGATGCGCACTGTGATGGAGAACGCCCATATTTTAAAGAAGGAGCCTGCCAACTACGACGCCCGTGCCGAGATCATGTGGGCCAGCAGTCTGTCCCACAACGGTCTAACAGGCTGTGGGAACAATGGGGGCGATTTCTCTACCCATATGCTGGAGCATGAGTTGGGCGGCCTGTACGACGTGGCCCATGGCGCGGGGCTGGCTGCGATGTGGGGAAGCTGGGCGCGGTACGTATACAGGGATTGTCTGAACCGCTTTGTGAAGTTTGCCCACAACGTCATGGGCGTGTCCGGAGGTGGCAGCGACGAAGAGGTGGCGCTCAAGGGCATTGAGGCAATGGAGGATTTCTTCCGCTCCATCGGCATGCCCACCTCCCTGAAGGAGCTGGGGGTGAACCCCACCGAGGAAGAGCTGAAAAAGATGGCCGCCATGTGTTCTGCCGCGGCTGGCGGCCGGCAGGGCTCTGCCAAGGTGCTTGAGGAAGAGGACATGCTGAAGATCTATCGGATGGCGGCGGAGCGCTGAAACAACAATCATTCTGGATAAGCAAGAGGCTCCCGATGCATGGTTTATATCGCATCAGGAGCCTTTTCTATGGTGCGGTCGACGAGACTTGAACTCGTACGGGTTCCCCCACACGCCCCTCAAACGTGCGCGTATGCCGATTCCGCCACGACCGCATGCCGCTTGGACAGCATGAAGAATTATATCCAACGCCCCCGCCCCTGTCAAGGCGCAGAAGCACGGAAAACCTGAGAGATGTGTAGGAGTGTCAAACATGGGTAACACTTTGCGAGCAACTCAGACAGCAGCCCGGTGTCAAGGGAAAGGTGGAGATTTGCGAAGCAAATACGACCTGACCTTGACACCCATCCTTGGTAGAATCCATAGTGGCTCAATGGTTCGCCATTGAGCCTTAATTACATCACCCCCAGATACAGACCCAGCACTTCATTGGGCGATCGCATCCCCAGGCACGTCATGATGTAATCATTCGATGCAGCCTGATACCTTGCTAACTGACTTCTTCCATCCTCCAGACTGTACATTCGCATCTTCTTATAGAACC
>JAAZBR010000099.1 GCA_012513735.1 Clostridiales bacterium
ACCAAAACCTGCCTGAGGATGTGGCAGCACAGCCGTGGTACATCGCCGGGCACAGCATGGGGGGCGGCGTGGTGTCGGCCATGGCCCTGCAGGACCCGGCGCGCACCAGGGGCCTGGTGCTCATTGATGCAGCGCTGTTTCATCCCGTCAGGGGCGGCTTCCTGATGCAGGTGTCGCCGCTACGCCAATGGCTGCAGGTGGCGCTGGAGCATGCGCTGCTCAACAACGAAGGCATCTTCAGGAACCTGCTGGCATCCGCCTACGGTATGGACCCGACGGACGAGCAGGTGGCGGGCTACCTGGCGCCGCTGCGCCTGCCGGGCACCGCGCGGTCGCTGGCCAGCATCATGGATGGTGCAAGGCAGGCGGACCCGCTGCGGTACGAGGGCCTCAGCGTGCCCATCCTGGCCATCTGGGGGGAGAAGGACACCTGGGTGCCGGTCAGCGAGCTAGAGCGGATCAAGGCCTTGCAGCCGAACATTGCCGCACACATCATAAAGGGGGCCGCCCATTGCCCCATGGAGACGCACACGCAGGCCTTTGCGGACATCCTGTTTGCGTGGCTGGCGCTGCAGTAGCAGCTGCTGTCTGGGAAAAAACCAGAGGGCATGTGGCGCAGGCGGAGGACGGCGCATGCACACACAAACGCTGTTGTGGCGCTGGATCCGGTGTACAGCACGCGTTCTGTTTAACTAAACAAAATCGGTGTTTAAATAAAACTCCATACAAAATTTAGTAAACCCCCTTGACGGCATGTGCCATCGGGGCTATAATTGGCCTAACCAAGGGGTTCGGCCCCTATTCTGCGTATACAACACTAAACACAGTTCCGCCTTGTTTACATAAGGAGAGATGCATGGCACACCGTGAGTATCCAACGGACAGCGAAGCAAAGCAACTGATACTGGACATCGGCAGGCGCATGTACCAGAAGAACTTCGTTGCAGCAAACGATGGCAACATCACCTGCAAGGTGGATGATGACATCATCTGGGCGACCCCCACGGGCGTATCCAAGGGCTTCATGACAGAGGACATGCTGGTGAAGATGTACCTGGATGGACGGGTGATCCGCCAGGGCGATCTGGCGCCGTCGTCTGAAATCAAGATGCACCTGCGCATTTATCAGGAAAACCCGGCCATCAAGGGGGTTACCCACGCGCATCCCCCCGTCAGCACCTCCTTTGCCATCGCGGGCATCAGCCTGGACAAGGCCATCTATCCGGAGGCGCTGGTCAACCTGGGCACGGTGCCGTGCGTGCACTACGAGACGCCGGGCTCCTCAGCCCTTCCTGATTCTGTGGCCCCTTACTGCAACGACTATAACGCGCTGCTGCTGGCCAACCATGGCGCGGTCAGCTGGGGTACTTCCCTGATGGAGGCCTTCTTCAGGCTGGAATCGATGGAGCACTACGCCACCGTGCTCATGTACACCGGCAACATCATCGGCAAGGCCAATGTGCTCAGCTGCGACCAGGTGCAGGAGCTGATAGACATCCGCACCCGCATGGGCATCCATACCGGCGGCGTGCCGCCCTGCGCGCCACGGCCTTCCAATGTGCGCGATGTGCTGGCGCAGCACTCGCCGGTGGTACAGGCAGAGGCAGCGCCCGAGGTAAAGACCTATCAGCCGGGACAGGAAAATAGCGGCAGTGCCGGCGCGCTGACCGAGGACGAGATTGAGCGGGTGCGGCAGGCTGTGATTGCCCGCCTGCGCGGTCAGTAGCGACCGGCTTTGGCGAGCGGAGGAGTGCAATGAAAGCGCTGATTATCGGGGGAGTGGCGGCGGGCATGTCGGCTGCCTCCAAGCTGCGCCGCCTGAGAAAGGACGCGCAGATCACCGTTTACGAGCGCGGCAGCTTCCTCTCGTACGGCGCCTGCGGCATTCCCTACTATGTGGGCGGCTTCAACGACGACCCGGACCTGCTGATTGCCCGCAGCCGTGAGGACTTTGAAAAACAGGGCATCCGCACCTTCCTGCGGCATGAG
>JAAZBR010000100.1 GCA_012513735.1 Clostridiales bacterium
CAATGTCTGGGGCAGCCTGTCCTCATCCAACATAGTGTCAATGAACTTCCCGATCATTGAATGCTCGCTGGTGCCGATCAGATAAAGGTCCTCTCCCTCTATCTTGTACATCATGTTTTCCATTTCAGCAAAGCTCATCACACCGGTGACCACCTCGCTGCGGATCATGAAGGGGGGAATATAGTAGGTGAACCCCCGGTCGATCATAAAATCCCGGGCGTAGCTCAAAATGGCGCTGTGCAGCCGGGCGATGTCGCCCTTCAGGTAGTAGAAGCCGTTGCCGCTGGTTTTGCGGGCGCTGTCCAGGTCGATGCCGTTCAAGCGCTCCATGATGTCCACATGGTAGGGCACCTCAAAATCGGGCACCGCGGGATCGCCGTAGCGCTGGATCTCTACATTCTCCGCGTCGCTGCGGCCCAGGGGGACGCTAACGTCGATGATCTGGGGGATCTGCATCATCTTATCGCGTATCTGCTCGGCGTACTCGCTCTCCCTGACCTCAAGCTGCTGCAGCTCGTCCTGCATATCCTTCACCTGCTGCTTGGCGGTCTCGGCCTCCTGCCGCTGGCCCTGCTTCATCAGGGCGCCGATCTGCTTGGAGATGGTGTTGCGCTGGCCCCGCAGCCAGTCCGCCCGCTGGATGGCCTCGCGGTTGAGCTTATCCAGCTCGATCACCTCGTCCACCAGGGGCAGCTTGTGCTCCTGGTATTTGCGCCGCATGTTCTCGCGCACGATCTCCGGGTTGGTGCGGATCAGGTTGATGTCGATCATGGGAATACCTCCTGTGTTGTTTCTTCGTGATTTCTAAAAAAGAAATGCCTCCAGCCCCTCATGGGACGGAGGACTCCGCGTTGCCACCCAACTTGCCGCAGGAAGCGGCCGCTCTGGGCGCTGTAGGGGGCGCCGCCCCGCCGGCTCGTCGCCGGCCGCTTGGGAAGTGGAAGGGCTGCTGCCACCGCCGGGTTTCCACCTTCCCCGGCTCTCTTCAGGCGCTGTTCAGCCGCAGTTTCCCTCAAACGCGTTCAGTGTGATTATACGCATCGGCGGCGGCTGTGGCAAGGGGGCAGATGCTTTTGCCGTGCAAAGGGGTGTACAAAGTGTACAATAAACAAACCGTTTGCCCTAGGGCATAGACTAACTTCAACAGACAAAAGCGCCACAACAAAACTCGCTGCGGCGCTTTATAGATGAAAGCTGTTTCGCGCTATCCCTTGGCCAGCTGTTTTTCGGGCTGGTCTACAGCTTTGAACTTCTTGGTGCGCTTTTTGATGACGTCGATGTACACCGCGAACAGGATGACAACGCCCTTGACCACGTACTGCCAGAAGGAGTTGATGCCCAGCAGGTTCATGCCGTTGGACAGGGAACCCATGATCAGCACGCCGATCATGGTACCGCCGATGGTGCCTTGTCCGCCCAGCATGGAGGTGCCACCCAGCACGGTGGCCGCGATGGTCTCCATTTCCTGGCCGTCACCGGCCGTTGGTTGGCCTGAGAACATGCGTGCCGCCAGCACCACCCCGCAGATGCCCGCCAACAGGCCCGTGTAGCTGTAGGCGAAGAACAACACCCTGCGGTCGTTGATGCCTGCGAAGCGCGCTGCCTCCCGGTTACCGCCCACGGCGAAGATGTGCCGGCCCATCCGCGTGCGGTTGAGCACGTAGGTGGTGAAGACGATGATCACCAGCGCGTAGATCACCTGGATAGGAATACCCCAGACAAACAGGGTGCCCAGGTTGTAAAACTCCGGATACATGGTGCGGATGGGCGCACCTGAGGTATAGATATAGGCGAAGCCGCGGGCCATTTGCATCATGGCCAGTGTGACGATAAAGGGAGGCAGCGGCGTGGTGGAGATGATAAAGCCGTTGAACATGCCGCACAGCAGGCCTACCAACAGCCCGCCCAGCACAGCCAGCCACACGGGCAGGCCATAGTTGGTGATCATGCCGGCGCTGATCACGCCCGACAGCGCAATGGTGGAGCCCACCGAGATATCAATGCCACCCAGAATAATCACAATGCACATGCCGCAGGCCAGCATGGCGTTGATGGCTACCTGGCGCAGCACGTTCATGATGTTGCTCTGCTTGAAGAACAGCCCGTTCATGAAATTACCGCTGCCTGACAGGAACTGGATCAACAGGGAGATGACCAGCAGACCAATCAAAATGGCCGCATTGTCTCTGATAAACTTGATCAGCGGCCGCGCCACACTGCGGGCGCTCGCCTTCTTGTAGGTGCTGTTGTTCTGCATTTACATTCCCTCCGTCGCGTAGGTCATGATTTTTTCCTGCGTCACTTCGCTGTGATCCAGCTCTCCCCGCACCGTGCCGCTGCCGATTACCAGCACGCGGTCGGACATGCCGATGACTTCCGGAAGCTCCGACGAGATCATGATGATGGCCACGCCGTTCATGGCCAGTTCATTCATAATGGCGTAGATCTCGGCCTTGGCTCCCACGTCCACACCACGGGTGGGTTCATCCAGGATCAGGATTTCGGGCTTGGTGGCCAGCCACCGCGCGATAACCACCTTTTGCTGGTTGCCGCCCGACAGGTTGCCCACCAATTGCTGGGGGCTAGGGGTCTTGATAGACAGGTCCCGGATGTGATCATCCACCACTCGCCGCTCCAGTTCGCGGTCCACCCGCAGGCCGCGAATGATCTCCCGCAGGATCTTCAGCGTGATGTTGAAGGTTACATCCTTGATAGCGAAAACGCCTTCCTTTTTACGGTCCTCCGGTACCATGGCGATGCCTCTGCGCATGGCATCTTCTGGTGTGCGGATGTTGGCCGGCTGACCGTGCAGATAGATGGTGCCGCTGCTCAGCGGGTCCAGGCCGAAGATGGCGCGGCATATTTCGCTGCGCCCGGCGCCCACCAGGCCGGCCAGGCCCAGGATCTCACCCTTGTACAGCGAGAAGCTGACACCACGCACCAGATCGCCCGAGGACACGTTTTCCAGCCGAAGCACCTCTTCTCCGCGGGTCTCAGCATAGGTGCGGGTGTAGTAACTGGTCAGCTCGCGGCCCACCATCATGGCGATCAGCTCGTTCTGGCTGACCTCCTTGGTGATGCGGGTGCCGATCACATTGCCGTCCCGCAGCACGGTGATGCGGTCAGACAGGGCGAACAGTTCGCTCAACCGGTGGGAGATGTAGATGATGCCCACGCCGCTGGCCTTCAGCCGGCGAATGGTGTCAAACAGGAACTCTACCTCTTTGTCCGACAGGGAGGAGGTGGGCTCATCCATCACCAGGATACGGGCGTTGAAGCTGACCGCCTTGATAATCTCAATCATCTGCCGCTGGGCAATGGTCAGGCTGGCCAGCGTCGTGGTGGAGGGAACATGAAAATCAAAGGAATCAAGCAGTTCCTGTGCCCGCCTGGCCATCTCACCCCGCTGCACCGAAAAGAAGGGGCCAGGAATCTCCTTGCCCAGGAAGATGTTTTCCGCAATGGTCATGTGCGGCACCTGGGCCAGTTCCTGGTGGATGATGGAGATATGGTTTTTCTGCGCGTCAGCCACGCTGTTGATGGGGGTCTTCTGCCCGTCGATGATGATATCGCCTTCATCGATGGTGTAGATACCGCCCAGTATTTTAATCAGCGTGGACTTGCCGGCGCCGTTTTCACCCAGCAGGGCATGCACCTCTCCGGCGTTTAGATCAAAGGTGACGTCCCGCAGCGCGTAGACGCCCGGAAAGCGCTTGTGCACGCCCACCATTTCCAGCAGTTTCTTTTTCTCTGACAAATCGATTCCCCACTTTCGATGCCCGGGCACAGCGCCCGTGTATAATCTGCAGACGGGGCTCCGCCAGAGTGGAGCCCCGTCGTCATAGCTTAGTA
>JAAZBR010000101.1 GCA_012513735.1 Clostridiales bacterium
CCCCGGGACGATATAGCACAGCTCAATGCGGAGGATGCCCGCCACGTGCTGCGCTCCCTGCGCATGCAGCCGGGGGATCTGTTGGCTGTGGCCAGCGAAGGCAGGCGGTGGGAGGCTCGCCTGCAGGTGCAGGGCGACCAAGTCAGTGCGCGGCTAGTGAGGGAATTGCCCAGCGGAGAGCCTCGCACCCAGGTGACCCTCTACCAGGGGCTGGCCAAGGGTGACCGGATGGATTTTCTTGTGCAGAAGTGCAGCGAACTGGGGGCCGTGCGCATCGTACCCTGCCTGTTCAGCCGCTGCGTTGCCCGCTGGGAAGGGGCCGGCAGCAAGCTGTCCCGCTGGCGGCGCATCGCCCGGGAGGCGGCAGTGCAATGCGGCCGGTCTGTCATCCCCCGGGTGGAAAGCTGCCTTTCCTTTGAGGCGCTGTGCCAGCGCCTGCCCAGCCACGGCCTGGCATTGGTGCCTTGGGAGGAAGGGGGCCAGCCCATGGCGGAGGCCATTAAGGAGGCGCCTGATGACATCGCGCTGGTCATCGGCCCGGAAGGGGGCATTGCGCCCGATGAGATCAACTTGCTGGCTGCCCGTCCCCTGACGCTGGGGCCCCGGATTTTGCGCACGGAGACCGCCGGCATGGCCGCCCTCACCATGCTGCTGACACTGCGGGGGGACATGGCGTGAACTGCAGTAAGCCAGCCGATCCTGTACAGGTACAGCAGGTGGCCGCCTACTGGGACCGCATGGCCAGCGTGTACGAGGCCGCCATGAAGAATGCCCGGGGCTATTACCGGCAAATCATTGCCCTGGCGGGCACCCGGGTGAAGGCCACTGATGCGCTGGTGGATATAGCGGCCGGTACGGGCGCCGTATCTATGGCGCTGGCTCCCCTCGTGCGGGAAGTATGGGCCGGTGACCTGGCGCCTGGCATGGTGGAGATCATGCGGAGGGAAGCCCGGCGCCTGCAGCTTGACAATGTGCAGGTGACCATGGAAAATGCCCAGGCCCTGTCCTACCCGGATGGCCGCTTCGACGTGGCTGTCCTGTGCGCGGCCCTCCATCTGCTGCCCAACCCGGTGCGGACCATGAACGAGGTGAGGCGGGTACTGAAGCCGGGCGGTTTGCTGATCACCACCGCTTTTCTGTCCGGCCACAGCCTGATGAGCCGCCTGGGCAATGCCCTGATGCAGCTAAACGGCTACCGGGACAGACAGCGCTGGAATGACAGGGGTTTTATGGAATTTATTGAAAAGCAGGGCTTCCGGGTGGTGGAGAAGAAGCTGATACCCGTCTTCCCCATCCCCGTACAGTATGTAGCCGCCCTGGCCCCTGAAACCGAGGAGATTTATTGAAGACAGTCGCTTTTTATACCCTGGGCTGCAAGGTCAATCAGTATGACAGCCAGGCGATGCTGGAGCTGTTTGAGCGGGCGGGTTACCAAAGCCGTCCCTTTCGGGAGCAGGCGGATGTGTACGTGGTCAATACCTGCGTGGTCACCGGCGAGGGGGAGCGCAAAAGCCTGCAGGCTGTGCGCCGTGCGCTAAAAATGAACCCCCGGGCGGCAGTGGTGCTGTCCGGCTGTCTGGCGCAGAAGGAGGCCGAGGCGCTGCTACCCCTGGGTGTCCGCCTGGTGTTGGGCAACCATCGTCGCCAGGAGGTGGTCACTTTGCTGGAGGAAGCATTGGCCACCGATACCCGTATAGCGGCTGTGGAGGGTCTGCGCCAGGTGCCCTTTGAAGAGCTCAGCATCTCCCGTGCAGAGGGTCACACCCGGGCAGTGCTCAAAATCCAGGAGGGCTGTGACCG
>JAAZBR010000102.1 GCA_012513735.1 Clostridiales bacterium
AGCTGTTCTACGTGTTTTTGCGCACCCTGGAAGAAACAGGCTACTTTAACGCCTCCCTGTACACACCCTATGCCATTCTGGGCATCCAGACCCTGGGGGCGGAGATCGCTGTCCAGTGCCGCAACCAGGTAGGCCGCGCCCCCGACCGGGTGGTGGTGACCAACGCGGGCGGCGGCAACCTGACAGGTACCGCCCGGGGGTTGAAGCAAATG
The DNA here is from genome assembly GCA_012513735.1 of Clostridiales bacterium. Classification (GTDB taxonomy): domain Bacteria; phylum Bacillota; class Clostridia; order Christensenellales; family Aristaeellaceae; genus UBA1038. The sequence continues at coordinate 213 of JAAZBR010000102.1, forward strand.
GGCTGTGACGCCCACGTGGCAGCCGCCAGCGTCAGCCTGCAGGGGCTTCATATGGCCAGCGATCGGGATTTTAACCGCAAAAGCTTCACCACCGGCCATACCGGCTTTGGCATGCCCTACACCACCTGGCCCGACCGCAGCGATGTGCCCCGCAGCGCCGCCAGACCGCTGCGCTACCTGGACAGCTATCACACCGTCACCCAGGGCGAGGTGTTCTACATCACCGAAGCGCTGGCTGCCCTGGAGGGCATGGAGCGGGGCCCTGCTGGCAACACCAGCCTGGCCGCCGCCTTCAGCCTGGCCCAGCAACTGCCCAGGGATCACATCGTGGTGGTACAGGAGACCGAGTATACAGGGGCCGGAAAACACCACGCGGCCCAGCTTTCCTTCGCACGGCAGCAGGACATTGACATCCGCTTCGGCAATCCCCGGGAGGAAGTGCCCGGACAGAGCATTGTGCTGCCCATGGAACCGGATGCCATCCAGGCACAGCCGGTGGAGGTGGACCAACTGAGAAGGTCCCTGATCCGCAACGCGCGGCAGCACAGCCCCGGCCCCCTCAAAAAGGGGGATGTGGAGTTTTTGGTGGCAGAAACAAAAGCAGAACGCGGCTTTGTGGAAGCCGCTTTGGAGGAGGACACATGAAACGGGCCGATGACTTTGAGGCACGCCGTGCCCACCTGAGGGACCTGACCGACGACCAGCTGCATGCGCGCTTCTGGGCGCTGACCGATCAGTTGACCAGCTCCCTGCTGCAGGCCGGGCGGGAGAACACCAGCCCCGCCATCGAACGCAGCGTTCTGCTGCGCATGGGCTTCAGCTCGCTGGAGGCCAAAGCTATTGTGGACTTCTGCCTCGATAGAGGGCTGCTGCAGCATGGCGCAGGCCATGTGGTGCTGCGCCTGAGCCGGGAGAAGAGCCTGCCCCTGCGGGAGGCCGGCCTGGCCCTGTGCCGGGGCGAGCTATTGGACGATGCCGCCCGGCTGTTTGAGGAGGGGATCGCATGAGCTATCATCTGCCGCCTGACCAGAACATCGACGTGCGGGAGATCCTGAAGGATTTGGCAGATTACCGCCCCCGCCGCCGCGGGTGGACCTGGCGTGTGCCGGCCCCCAATCTTGCCATGGGCCCCTTTGTGTATCAGGATTGTTCGCAGCCGCTGAAACGCTCTGTGCCGCTGCCCCCCGCCCATCATTTTGAAAACGTTGACCCCCAGCCCCTGCCCGTCATCACCACCGAGATCGCCAGCGGGCGGTTTGAGGATGACATCCGCCGCATGCGCATGGCCGCCCACCACGGGGCAGACCACATCATGGTGATCCGCACCGCGGGCCAGAGCCATATGGAAGGCCTGATCGAGGGCACCCCCCAGGGTGTGGGCGGCGTGCCCATCACCCGCAAGCAGGTGCGCGCCCAGCGCAAGGCCCTGGATATGATTGAAGATGAGGTCGGCCGCCCTATCAATTACCACAGCTATGTGTCCGGCGTGGCCGGACCCGAGATCGCCGTGATGTTTGCCGAGGAGGGTGTAAACGGCTGCCACCAGGATACCCAGTACAACGTGATCTACCGCAACATCAACAT
>JAAZBR010000103.1 GCA_012513735.1 Clostridiales bacterium
CTACAAATCCCGGGGGCATTACATATTGTCTGATTCCAAACTTTAACGCATCGCCGCGCTGGTACTTTTGCCCCACTGCTGCGTTAGCTGCTCGGTCGGCGTAGCGCCACTGCGCCACCCTCGTCTGTTCCTTGCAGTGGAGCAAAATCCCACATCGCTTTGGATGTATTAAAGTTTTACATCAGTATGAATCAGTTGACGGCTCGTTTTTGATCAGCGGGCCAGGTCCTCCCCCAGCCAGAAGCGCTTCAGGGGAGCGAAGCTAAGGGCGGCCACCAGCAGGGCGATCAGCGTTTCGGGCAGCATGTAGCCGCCATTATAGATCAGAGAATAAAGGGGAGCGGCCAGTCCCTGTTCATTGGGCCACAGGGCATCCCAGATCATCCAGCCGGAGAAGAAGTGGCACACAAATCGCAGGGCGCACACCAATACGATGCCGCAGGTTAGTGCCAGCAGCGGATTCCTGATGATTTTGCGGAAGATCCCGCCCAGGCCGATCACGCTGTAGGCAACGACGTAGTCCAGCAGCGCGATGGAAACCATCTGAAACACGGTTTGCCCGTAGGTAACGTTTTTGATGCCGATGAACATTTGCAGCAGGGAGAACACCAGGGCGTTGAACACGCCCTGCCCGATGCCCCAGCGCCAACTGATGAGCACCAGGGGCACCATGCTACCCAAGGTGACGCTGCCGCCAAAGGCCCAGGGAGCTTTGAAGGTGGCAAATTCGTTGAGCAGCAGAGAGATTCCAATCAGGATGGCGCTTTCGACCAGGCGCCGGGTGGTGAGGGAGACGCGGGAGACAGATGTCATGGGGTATTCCTCCTTTTGTTGGCCGGGGCGCTGCACCAACAAAAAAACACTTTGCGGAAAGCAAAGCGTTTGATGATTCTTCGGTGCTTTCCTACGCCGGCATTATCCGGATCAGGTTCAAGGGTTCCGGAGGATATTCTCCGATCTCAGCCGGCCATCAGGCCAGCACCCCTGTCGCACATTGCAACAACTATATTGTAAGGACTGTCTGTTCTTTCTGTCAAGTACAGGATGGGGATACAATCTGTGGGTTAAGCGGTGGCACGCGCCACGCAAACATGGTATGATAACGATGCTGTGGCAAGCCTAAATTGTGCCATAGACGGAGGGAAAATGCCTTTTTTTCAAAAAAAGAAGAAAGCCCCGGTAATCAGCGATACGCTGAGCGCCATGGATTTGCTGCACGAGGCTAAGCTGAGCGATGACCCCGTTTATGCCCACGCCTGCCTGACGCGGGCTGAGATATTGGCCCCCGACAGTCTGGATGTGCAGCGTGCCTTGCTGCTACTGGGCCGGCTGCACGAACGCGGCAAGAAGGTGGGCGACTACAGCGTCATCAAAAGCTATCTGTTACATCCCTTTGAGCACCCTGAAAAACACCCGGAGGAGGAGCAACGGCGCATGAGCCGCGAGCTGTTCGACGAACCGCGGCTGAAAACCTGCCTCAGCATGACGGATAAGCCGGAGGAGTTTCTGCAGGCCTACCTGCTGGAGTTGGCACAGCAGTACATGCACCTGTTTGTGGCGGGGGATTCGTCCCATGCGCCGCGGCTGTTCGGGCTCAGCTACAAAGGGAC
>JAAZBR010000014.1 GCA_012513735.1 Clostridiales bacterium
ATCATGGCCCCCTTCCGCAAGCCCTTCGCGGTGAATGGCATCAAGTGCACCCGGGAGTTGAATCCCAAGATCATCTGCACCGGGCACGGTCCCGTGCTGGATGTGGACCTGGATTATACGTTGGAAAAGTACGAGGAATGGTGCCAGGTGCCGGCCCGTGAAGGAAAATCCGTGGCCATTGTGTACGTCAGTGCCTACAAGTACACTAAAGCCCTGGCTGAGGTGATTGCAGATACGCTTGAAAAGGAAGGCGTTGCCGTCAAGATGATGGAGGCGACATCCACCAAAACGGACGACATCCTGAATGAGATCTCCCTATCAACCGGCGTGCTGTTCGGGTCGCCTACCTTCTTGGGCGATGTGCTGAAACCCATTGGCCAGGTGCTGACCGCTCTGTACCCCTTCATGGTGTCCGGCAAGAAGGCCAGCGCCTTTGGTTCCTACGGCTGGTCGGGGGAGGCAGTGGACAACATCCTGGAGCGGGCCAGGCAATTAAAGATGAAGACTATGGATGGCATCAAGGTTCGCCTGCGCCCCAGTGAAGAGGATCTGCAAAAGGTCAGGGACTTTGCCCGCCAGTTTGCCCAATTCCTGTAAGCTGAAAGGAAATACAGTCATGGACGCACAGGCAGGATGGAATGCGCGGGCAAATGCGTATCTGACAGGCTTGGGCGTCCGCGCTTGTTGTGGCCAGGACCATACAGAAGATACAAAAGAACTGCGGGAATCCCTGATTGCGCTGACGGACGGTTCGCACATGCTGACGGGCTTAACGGTGGCATGCGGGGATGCAGACCATAGTCTGTTTTGCTTCCACGGCAATGCCCGGGAATACGCGGTCATCGGCGGACGCCCTGTGCTCGACGCCGTGCCGTTGCATGAGAACACTCTTTATGACCTGGCTTCCCTCACCAAGGTGTTCACGGCGGTGGCTGTGCTGCAGTTGGTGGAGGATGGCAGCCTGCGTCTGCAGGACCCCATTGCCCATGTGGACCCGCGCTTTCACAACCTGAGCGACACCACGGTATTTGAAGCCCTCAGCTACCAGGCGGTTCTGCGCTCTCCCCAGCGCATTGACGAGCAGGCGGATGCCCAGGCGGCAAGGGAGCAGCTTTTTCAGACAGTTAGATACACGGGGCCGGAGCCCGCGAAAATCTATTCCGATATGAACGCGCTGGTGTTGGGGTGTGTGGTGGAGCGTGTCAGCGGGTTGCCGCTCTACGGATATTTGAAGCAGCGCATCCTGGAGCCCTGCGGCATGGCTCAGACCTATGCGGCGGTTCCCCCAGATTGCCTAAAGGACTGCCCGGACTACAACTGGGAATACCAATATGTGAATGGAAGGCACCTGCTGCGCTGCAATGTGACTCCCGGATCCCCCCATGACCCCAAGGCCAGGTTGCTGGCCCGGGCCGGTATGCTGTGCGGCCATGCGGGGCTGTTCAGCACGGTGGGAGATATGATACGCTTTGCCCAGGGATTGTTGAATGGAAAGCTGTTAAGCAATACCATGCTGATGGAGATGGGGATCAACCGTACCGGCCGTTTTGGTGACGGTCGGCCCTATCGCCAGTTCCTGGGCTATCTTGTGTTCTCTAAAAGTCCCGATCAGCATTTAAGCGAGGTGCCCGGCTGGATGGGGCGCCATGCCTTTGGTATCAGCGGGTATACGGGCAACCACTTCGCGCTGGATCCGCAACAGGGCGTGTTTGATGTGTTTCTGGGCAACCGGTGTCATCACAGGCTGACAACGGTTGAACCCCACGAGGTTACTGCGGCCATGGGTTTGGATGACCGGGGCGCCGGTCAGGTTTGCTGGTCGGACGGGCGCCTGATCTACAGCAGCTACCGCTACTTTTACCAGAAGGACAATCTGCTGCATACGCCGGTACATCGTTTGCTGAAGGCCAGGGGCTGGATAGGCAGCGACAGCAGGAAGGAGAGTTAGCCGTGCAAACCGTACCCTTTGGCAATTTGGGATTTGATGTGTTCCGGCTGGGGTTTGGCACCATGCGCCTGCCCATCCGGAAGGATGAGCAGGGGATGGACCGTATCGATCGCCCCGAAGCCATCCGCATGCTTCGCCATGCCATCGATGGCGGTGTCAGCTATATAGATACAGCCTATGGCTATCACGGTGGCGAAAGTGAAGTGCTGACGGGCCTTGCCCTCAAGGATGGGTACAGACAGCGGGTGACGCTGACCACCAAGCTGCCCCAGTGGCTGGTGAAGGAAGCAGCCGACATGGACAGGCTGCTGGACGAACAGTTGAAACGGCTGGGTCTGCCGTATGTGGATTTCTACCTGTTGCACGCGCTGAGCGGGGAGGCCTTCCGGCGGCTGCAGGGGCTTCACTACCAGGAGTTTCTGGCCCGCGCGCTGAAAGATGGCCGCGTCCGCCATGTAGGATTTTCTTTCCATGACAAATTGAACGAGTTCCAGACCATTGTGGATGATTATCCCTGGGACATGGCGCAGATCCAATTCAACTACCTGGACGAGAATTACCAGGCGGGCCTGGAGGGGCTGCAATATGCCGCTGCCCGTGGCATCAGCGTTGTGGTGATGGAGCCTCTGCGGGGCGGTGCGCTGGCACGGCCGCCCCAGGAAATCGCCGCTATGATGCAGGCGAACAGCCGCAGCTACTCCCCGGTAGAGTGGGCTTTCCGCTATGTGTGCGACTATGCGCCCGTGGTCACCGTATTGAGCGGCATGAGCACCATGGAGCAGGTGCGGCAAAACCTTGACATCTTCGGTCGGATGACAACACCTCCTCTGAATCAGCAGGATCGGGCGTTTCTGGATCAGGTGAAGCAGGCCTACCGGAAGCGTGCCAGCATCGGCTGCATTGCCTGTAACTACTGCCAGCCCTGTCCCCAGGGGGTGCAGATTCCCACCATTTTTGGTCTCAGCAATCAGTCCTCCATGTTGGATGATGACAGCAAGCTGCGCATGGGTTATGGACAACTGATCAAAAAGCAGGGCGATGCTTCTCTCTGCGTGGCCTGTGGCCAGTGTGAAAGCGCCTGCACGCAGCAGCTGCCGATCATAGAGTTGTTGCAGCAGGTGCATAAGAAGGCTGCCTGCCCATGACCATGCCACCCCTCTATCCTGCTGCCCTGCATCTCTACGGTCTGCTGATCGCATGCGCCATTTTGATCGCGCTGCTGCTGTGCCTGAAGGAGGAAAAGCGCCTGGGCATGCCCAAGGATACGGCCATCGATATCCTGTTGTATGCCCTGCCGCCGGCCGTCATTGGTGCACGGATTTACTATGTGGTGTTCAACTGGGCAGCCTTCAGGGATGCGCCGCTGACTGCTCTCTACCTTTGGCAGGGCGGTCTGGCGATTTATGGGGGCGTCATCGGAGGGGCGCTGGGTATCTGGTGGTTGTCCCGCCGCAGGAGGATCTCCTATGCGATGCTGGCGGATGTCATAGCACCCGCCTTGCTGCTGGGACAGGCCATCGGACGGTGGGGCAATTACTTCAACGGCGAGGCTTTTGGCTTCACCGTCACCGATCCGGTCTGGCAGTTTTTTCCCTTCGCCGTCCATGTAAACGGCGGCTGGCATCTGGCTACGTTTTTCTATGAGTCGATGTGGAACCTGCTGGGCTTCGTGTTTCTGTACACCAATCGTTGCCGCTTTCAGCGGGGGGGCCGCTTTGGGCAT
>JAAZBR010000104.1 GCA_012513735.1 Clostridiales bacterium
GATAAAAATCGCCCGAGCATCCCGGTTGACGATATCCTGCGCCAGTTCGGCCAAAGATTTATCATGGAGCGCCTCGTTGACCCGGATAAAATCGCGGAATCCGCCGCTCGCAATCAGGTCGTTCAAATCCGCCGCCATGCTGCAGCCAAGCACATCACACCAGTAATTGCTCTGAGCAAAGGCTGCCATGTGCTTGGGCGCGATCAGCGGACGTGCCGGCTGACTGGGATTTGCCTGATCCGGCAGCAGCATCAACATGCCCGGGGGGCGCGGCTGCAGGCGGAACACGGGGGTCAAACCGGTGCTGGGCAGCATGGCGCCATAAAAATACTCGTGCAGACCACCGCACTCGTAGATGTTGAAATGATCATAGGGACGATAGCCCAGCAGGCGGGACTTGTCCGTCTGACCGGTGATCTCAAAGTACTCAATGGCCTCCTCCCGGGTCCAGCGGTGCTGGGAAAAGGGCAGATCCTCCCTTATAATTTGCCGCATGTCTTCCTCCAGGGTGATGACATCCGGCGGGGTCAGGCGCATACCGTCCAGTTCCATATAAACCCCTTGCCCCATAGAGTGTTCAATATGAAGCTGGGCGTCAGGGAACCGGTGCTTGGCAGCCAGCAGAATCACAAAGCGCAGGGCCCGCTCATAGATGCGGCGTCCCTCCTCGTGGGCATAGGTGATGACGCTGAGGGCAGCGTCCCCCGTGAGCACATGGCCCAGCTCCAGCACCGCGCTGCCGCTGAGGGCGCCCAGGGCTGGCAGAGGAAGGTCGGGGTACAGTGTTTTAATTGCCGTATCCACCGTAACAGGCTGGGAGAATGGGCCTGAGCGTCCATCGATGGTGATTGTCATGCGCTGTCCTCCTGAGCTTGATGGTTCTTGACTTTTTGTGCCCATTGCAGGTGTTTGGTCTTCACATAGGCGGGAGATTGTTCATCGGACAGGGCGGTCATGCGGTGCGCGATCAGCTTGTTATCCTGATCACGCTCAAAACGCACGGATACAAAATAAAGCCCGTGATCGGGACAGTCGGCCAGCGCTGTAGGCAGGCCCCGCTGGGGGACATAGCCTTCGTTCACCTCGCCCTTCCTGCCGCAGATGGGGCACGGTACCGATTTGGCTGCCGCGCTGGAAAAGAACGCGCGCTCGCTGCGTACGGTCACAGCCTGCGCCTGCTCGCGGGGGGTGGGCTTTGCACGGCCCAGCGCCCTGGGTGTCTGCGGATACTGCAGCACCGCCTGCGCATCGGGAAAACGCTGGAACACCAGCGCAGTGTAATAGGCGTCATCCACCGCATTATGAAAGGGATGTTCATCGGTGGGCACGATGCCGAAGTGGGCCAACGCCGCCTGCAGCCCCTTCTTTTCCTTGTTGTCCTCCAATAGGGCAACATACAGCCGCTGCAGGTCGTAAAAAGGCGGTAGCTTGTGCTCTGCCTTGAAGAAGTCCAGGTTCTGCTGAAACACCGACACATCGTCGCTGCCCCAGGTCAGCAGCACGCAGTCCTCCCCGCACCAGCGCACAAACTCGTCCAGCGCTTCCAGAAAACGGGGTGCGTCTGCCAAGTCCTCCTGGGTGATGCCCGTGATACGCCGGATGCGGGGATGCAGTTTCAGGTAGTGTTCGGGCGTGACCAGGCACGAGAAGGAGCCTACCAGGCGGCGTTTCTCATCCAGTTTGACTGCGCCGATCTGTATTAGCTCAAATATCAGTCGGTCGCCCACCTTGCGGTAGGCGGAGCTCATGTAGCTCAGGGGCTGGTTCCATTCCAGGTCGATGACAACATAATGCACGGGTGAATCAAACGCTCCTTGATCGATAGTTAGCTGCCGAATGCCCGGCCAGGGCACCGGTGGAAAAGGCAATCTGCAGGTTGAAGCCGCCTGTCAGGCCATCCACATCCAGCACTTCACCAGCAAAATACAACCCCCGGGACAGGCGGGAGGCCATGGTGCCCGGGTTTACATCCCGCAAGTCCACCCCGCCTCGGGTGATAACGGCTTCGTTAAATGAGCGGAAAGCCTTGAGGCGGATAGGTAGGGCCTTCATGGTGGCGATCACTTGCGTCCGCTCGGCGGCTGTCACCTGGCTGCAGGTTTTCTGAAAGTTGACCGGGCACGCCTCCGGGAACACCTCGGCCAGCTTGCCGGGCAGGTAGCCGGGCAGCAGGCTTTTAAGCTGGCGGCGGCCATTGCGGCTCAACTCATCGCTTAAACGCTTGTCCAGCTCCGGAGCAGGCACCGCAGGTTTCAGGTCGATAAATGCCTGCACCGGCTGCACATCCAGTCCAGCCAGGGAGCTGCTGAGTGAAAGCACCAGGGGGCCTGAGATGCCAAAGTGAGTGAACAGCAGTTCTCCCTGCTCTGAAAAAAGGCGCTTCTTGCCCCGGAAGGCGTCCAGACAGACATTTTTGAGCGTCAGCCCCTGCAAGGGCCGGGCCCAGAGGTCCTCCGTTTCTATGGGCACCAAAGAGGGATGGCGGGCGGTCAGACGATGGCCGCTTTGTACCGCAAACCGGTAACCATCGCCTGTGGAACCGGTCACCGCATAGCTGAGCCCGCCCGTGGCCACGATCACTGCCCCAGCCTGAACCCGCTGTCCATCCGTGAGCAACACGCCGGTACAGCGATCCTCTGCCATCTCAAGCCCTTGCACGGCGGTGTTCAGGCGGATTTCTGCACCTGCCAGGCCATGAATCAGTGCCTTGGTGACATCGGAGGCCTTCTGACTGGTTGGGAACACCCGCTGCCCGCGCTCTACCACTGTAGGACAGCCCAGGTCATGCAGCAGCATGCGCAGGCCCCCGCTGTCCAGAAAGTGGAGGGCGCTGAACAGAAAACGAGGATTGCGGGGGACGTTCTGCAAAAAATTTTCCCCCGTGGTTGCGTTGGTGACATTGCACCGGCCTTTGCCGGTGATGTACAGCTTCTTGCCCAGCTTCTCGTTTTTTTCCAGCAACAGGACTTCTACGCCCGCACGCAGTGCAAACAGTGCGGCAGTCATGCCCGCCGGCCCGCCGCCGATGACAACGACCGGGCTATTCCCTGCTGGCATAGACGCGATAGGCATCCCAGACCTCTTCCAACTGCACCAGGTTGTGGTGCAGATTCTCGCTATTGCGCTGGCCAAGGGCTGCGATGAGCGCGTTGATAAGCGAGAGGGGGGCGGCCAGGGAGTCTGCAAAGGACACCATGTCGGTGCGCGCATCCAGGCACAGGTCGCTGACATCATGGAGGGGGCTTAGGGGACCGTCGGTCATGCCCACCACCAGAGCGCCGCGGGAACGGGCAAAGCGCATGGATTCCAGCGTGCGGTTAGAATAGCGGGGGAAGGACAGTGCAATCAGCACATCCTCTTTGCCAATGCGGGCAATGGTTTCAAAGGTGTCGTTGATGCTTTGGCCCACCAGCCGCACATCATCAAACAGGGAGTGCAGGTAGTAGCTAAAGTACTGGGCCAGGGGGGCCGCAGAGCGCAGCCCAAGTAGGTATATTGTGCGGGCGCTGGATATTTCTTCCACTACCTGCAGAAACAGCGCGGTATCCAACTGATCGATGGTGGCCTTGATGTTGTGCATGTCGCTGCGCAGCACTTCACTGGGCAGGTCATCCTGGCTTAGCGTGTCGCTGATGGCGATGCGCTGGGAAGGAGTCAGGCGATGGCGCACAATTTCCTTCAGGGCACGCTGCATTTGGGGATACCCCTCGTAGCCGCAGGCAAGGGCAAAGCGGACCACCGTGCTTTCGCTGACTTCCACCACGTTGCCCATGCGAGCGGCGGTCATGAATACCGCCTTGTCATAATGATCCTCGATAAAGGCGGCAATTTTGCGATGCCCCTTGCTCAGCCGCTTGCCCGAGCGGTTGAGCTGTAACAGAATGCTCTGAGCGCCTTGCACCGTTATCCCTCCTGCGTCTGGAATGCTCCCTCATAGAGGTGGTTGTTGTCGGAAAAGCCGCCTACGAACGTGCAGGTGACATACCCCTCATTGACCAGCGCCACATCGGTATCTGGACGGGAGGGTTCCATCTCCTCGCCCGCTTCGATCCAGAAGTAGCTGACACCGCGCGGGTTAACCCGCTGCACATAGCGATCCAGAAAAAAACTGTCGCTCATGGGGCACACGCGCAGGCCTTTCAGTTGATCAGGGGGCAGTGTGGGCGCGTTGAGGTTGGCAAAGGTCAGCCGGGGCAGAGGACGCAGCAGCAGCTTGTCCATCATATCCAGCGCTATGTTGGACAGGTTGACCAGCATCTCATCATCTGCCAGCAGACCGATAGAAATGGCCATGGCGGGCAGATTGAGCATGGCAGCCTCCCGGGCGGCCGCGGCTGTGCCGGAATAGTAGATAGCGGTACCAAGATTCAGTCCATCATTGATACCCGACAGGCAAAAATCCACAGAATCGCCAGCCAGATACCGGCCAACACGCACACAATCCACCGGGCTGCCATTGACCGCAAAGGCACGGACGCCCTCCATGGGAAACTCCCGGGCCAACAGCGAATCGTTCAGCGTGAGACGGTGACTGGTGGCACTCTGCTGGGTACTGGGAGCCACCAGGGTCACCTGATGGCCGCGCCCCATAGCGGTTTGCGCCAGCACCTGCAGGCCGCGGGCTGTAATGCCATCGTCATTGGTTAGCAGCAAATGCATGAATCATCAGTTCCTTTCAGAGGGGGAATCGTTGCGTACCGGCAGGCGCACCTTGGTGAACACAACGGTAGCGATGGTCAAGGCCAGGGCGATGGCGCCAATGCCGGCGATGGTGGCTGATCCGGTGGCCAGGGCCTGGTCATAGTCATTGTTCGCCGCATACATGATGGTGCGATAAAGCCCAAGACCGGGTACCAGCGGGATAATGGCGCTGACTAAGTACAGCGTGGTGGTACGCTCTTTGATGCGGGCTGTCAGCTCGCACAACAGACCCACCATCAGGGCGGCAGCAAAATAGGCAAGGGTGGATTGATGGAGCAGCAGGAACAGAATATACCCGTTGAGCCCGATCAGCGAGGTATGCACCAGCGTGTCTCGGGGCTGCTTTAGCAGCATACCAAAAAAAGCTGAGGCAAACATGCTGGACAGACACTGTACCAACATGCCCACGCTACACCATCAGCACGAAGGCGACGCCAGCAGCCAGCATGACTGCACTCAGCAACGCCTCCGTTCCCCGGGCAAGGCCCGCAATCAGGTCGCCCCGCAAGGTATCCCTGATGGCATTGGTCATCGCCAGCCCGGGGAGCAGGGGCATGATGGTGCCGGAGATAATGGCCTCCTGGTTTCCGCCAAAGAAACGGATCATAACAAGGGCACTACCTGCGGCCAGCAGGCCGCCGGTCAGGCTGCACAGCATGGCGGGCACGCGGTGCCTGGATAGGAGGGGTAACAAGGCCTGGATCAACGCCCCGCACGGCAGACAGATCAAAAACTCCTTCACCCCGCCGGCAAACATCAGGCAAAAGAAGCCGCTGGCCAGCGCATAGGCGCCAATCAGCGTGATACGCCGGGAACCGGGAGCGCTGCGAAGCGCATGCAGCGCATCCAGTGCCTGCTGGGCGTCCAGCAGGCCGGCGGCTACGGCCCGGGAAACGCTGTTGACTTCGTCAAGCGTACGAAGCTGTATGCTGCGCTCCCGCACCCGCTGAACGCGGCTGATGGTCTGTCCGCCAGGCAGCACGGCATTCAACATAAAACCTGTTGGAAAACACAGAATGTCGGCTTGTTGCAACCCAAGTCCTGCACACATGCGCACTGCAGTTTCCTCGGCACGGTATATTTCACCGCTGGACTCCAGGATGGTACGCGCGGCCAGCGCCGCCGCATCCAGTGCAAGCTCCGCCTGCTGCATACACCCACCCCTTTCCGGCGCTACAATATCACAAAAGGAGGTTTTGGTAAAGAAAAGCAGGCTTGCGTCACCGACTTCCCGGCGCTTATACTGATGAAGAGGTGAGTGAAGTTGCAGCAGCCGGCGAAGACGGTTTTATCCGGGGCGTTCAACCAGGATATCGGGCTCGTTAAGGCAACGGCCATGATCACCATGCTGATTGATCATGTGGGCGCTATCTTCTTTCCCGGTGTGACGGAGCTGCGCATCATTGGCCGCATAGCCTTTCCCTTGTTCTGCTGGGGAATTGTGACGGGATTTGAACGCACGCGCAGCTGGTTCCGCTATGCGCTGCGCCTGATGGCGGGCGGCCTGATTGCCCAGCCCTTCTACATGCTGGCCCTGTGCCATCAGTGGAACGAGTTCAACGTGATGGCCACCTTGTTGTTGGGTTTGCTGAGCCTGGCTGCTATGCGAGAAAGACGCTGGGGCAGCCAGATCTGGGGCCCTCTTGTTTGCCTGCTGCTGGCTGCGGCTCAGCAGATGGACTACGGTTGGCGGGGTGTGCTGTTGATTCAGCTGATGTACCTGGCCCGCACAAGCCGAGGGGGGCTGGCTGCTTTGATGGTTTCCTTCTGCCTGTACTGGGGGGGCAGTTCCTCTTCGGTGCAGAGTTTTCTTGGCCTGCCGCTGATTCCCCAGGCAAGCAATCAGGTGGCCGGTGCGTTTCGTATGATCCTGTCCTCCTTCCTGCGGCTGCAGACGCTGGCGCTGCTTAGCCTGCCTTTCATGTTGATCCCCACCCGCAGCGGGCTAAAGGTGCCCCGGTGGTTAAGTTATGCCATGTACCCTGGGCACCTGTGCCTGTTGTGGCTGATCCGGCTGTTGGTGGCCGGCTGAACGCGGGCTATAAGCTGGGCTGGTCAAGTGTGTCGAAGTCCGCTATAATAAATTCTCTATGGCGGAAGGAGGATGTCTGTGCTGAAAAGGCTAAGCTGCGCCTTGCTGTGTACTGTGTTGCTCGCCTGTCTCCCGGCCCTGCCGGTTTGTGCCGAGCAGCCTGTGCGCATTGCCGTCGGCTATGTGGGAGAAGGGCAGAGGGATTGGTCCCGGAGCGACGTGTTTGCCGCTTTGCAGCCTGCTGAAGGGCCC
>JAAZBR010000105.1 GCA_012513735.1 Clostridiales bacterium
GCGTTGTCAACACCATGGAAGTGGGCAGCGCCACCCAGGAGAACATCATGGTCAGAAGCATCCTGGAAGAGGAGGGATAGGCAATGAAAGAGTTTGCCCGGCTGATGCAGAACCGGAAACGGGAAGCCATTATGGTGCTGATTATTGTTGTTATCTCTCTGATTTTCCAAAGCATCAACGGTTCCTTCCTGCGGTTTTCAAACATCGCCAATATATTCTCAGGGTATGCGGTGTACGGCATCATGGCCATTGGGATGATGCTGGTGATTGCCACCGGCAACATCGACGTATCGGTAGGGGCACAGCTGGCCGTGGTATCCATGATCGTCAGCTCCCTGGTGGCGGAGGGGCTGATTACAAGCTGGCCTGTGGCGGTGCTGTGCGGCATGGCAGCAGGGCTGGCTTTGGGCCTTGTCAATGGCCTGTTGGTGGCCGTACTCAAGCTGCCCGCCATCATCGTGACGCTGGGTACGCTGAACATCATGCGCGGGACCATGCTGCTGATTCTGGGGTCCAGTTGGATTTCCGGCCTGCCCGCATGGTTTACTGCCATTGCGCGTACGATGCCCTTTGGCCTGCGTTTTAAGATGACAGTCTACGTGTGGCTGTGCGTCAGCCTGCTGGCTTACCTGATGATGTATCATATGGTGCTGGGCCGCAGGGTGCTGGCGGTGGGGGCCAACCCTGAGGGGGCAGAGCGCATTGGCTTCAAGGCCTCTTCCGCCTATCTGCTGGCCTTTGGCACCATGGGTCTTACCAGTGGTTTGGCGGCGGTGTTTTATACTGCAAACGTGGGGATTGCACAGCCTGTGGCGGGTATCGGCTATGAGATGACACTCATCGCAGCCGTTGTGATCGGCGGCACCAGCTTCACCGGAGGCCGCATCTCCGTGCTGGGTACCTTTCTGGGCGTGTTGCTGCTCAGCATCATAGAAAGCGGGCTTGTGATCTCCAAGGTGCCCGTGTACTGGCAGGAGCTTGTCAAGGGTGCTGTGATCATCATCGCCATTCTTTCTCTGGCCTTTCAGGGGCTGACGGGCGGCAGGCGCCATACCGGGAAGGGGGTACGTCCATGAAGAAGCTGCTCAAAAGCAACGGGGCCGGCATGCTTTTGCTGATGGTGTTGGTGGTAGGCTTCTTTGGCGCACTCAACCCGACGTTTCTGCGGCCTGTTAACCTGATACAGTATATCAACAACGGTGTGGTGCTGGCCTTTCTTACCTTTGGTCTGGCCGCCACCGTGATATCTGGAAATTTTGACTATTCCATTGGGTCGATGACCGGCTTTGGCACCGTTATCCTGGCGCTGATGCTGCGCAATGGCGTACCGCTTTCCCTTTCTCTTTTGCTCGGGTTCCTTATTCTCATGCTGTTTGGTGTGCTCAATGGCTTCATTGTGGGGTACCTGCGTGTGCCGGGCATGCTGGGTACACTGGGCACATCGTCGCTGATTTATGGTATCGCCCTGGTGCTGACCCAGGGGCAGGCCATTGGTGCCAACTCTGATATCTACAAGTTTTTCGGCAAAAGCGATCTGGGCACCCTGCCCTTTGGCATTCCGTTGCTGGCAGTGGTTTTTGTGCTGTCGGTCATTCTGTTTGATCATACGCAGACCGGCCGCAACTGGTACTTTGTTGGCACATCCAGCGAGGTGGCCCGCTATACGGGCATTGATCCGCGGCGTACCGTGATGTATGCGCACATGTACAGCGCCGCTATGTGCTTTTGTGGGGCGCTGGTGTTGGGATCCCGTATGGCATCCGGGCGTGCTGATATTGCGGAGGGCTATGTGCTGCAGGCCGTAACCGCTGCGGTGTTTGGTGGCATCAGCATCAAGGGCGGTCACGGCCGTATCAGCGGCGCGCTGCTGGGAGTTCTTATTTTCACGTTGCTTACTTCGGGCTTTACCATGATCAACCTCTCCCAGTACTACAAGCAAGTGTCCACAGGTGTTCTATTGGTGCTTATTCTGATCCTGCGAAATTACCGCAGTTTTCTGCCGGACGCTTTCATAGGTGTGCGGCGCAAACGAACGGAAGGCTAACAGTCCCGGCATAACGACATTCCACCAGAACAGGAGGTGTGTGCCTGCACAGCATAACGAGCGATTCTTTCGGATGCACAAACCCAATGAACCCGGAACAAAACAGGAGGAACTACATGAAAAAGCTACTGGCACTGGCACTAACCGCGGTAATGCTCTTGTCCTTAGGCAGTTTTGTGCTGGCTGAGGACATCCAGACTGAGGTCTCTGACTCTGTCGATGTTGCGTTTGTTACATTCATGACCGGTATCCCCTACTTTGATGATGCGTGGAGCGGTGCAAAGGAAGCTGGCGATGCGTTGGGACTGAGCATCGGCTACTATGGCCCGGCCTCCAACGACACGCCCGGACAGATTGCCATCATCGATGACTTGATCACCAAGGGCATCAAGGCGCTGATTGTCACCTGCATGGATTCGGAGGCTGTTGTGCCAACGCTGGAGAAGGCGCGGGAAGCAGGCATTCTTGTGATTACCTGGGACCTTGACGTGTCTGATCCCAATGGGCGCGACTACTTTGCCAACCTCTGCAGCAACGAGGAGATGGGCAAATTCATGGTGGACGTCATGTACAATGCCCATAAGGAAACGCTGGGCGAAAGCTACCAATGGGCCATCATCACCTCTTCCCTGACCTCCGAACAGATGGTGGCGCGTGCCAACTACATGGTGGAGTATGCCAAGGAAACCTATCCCGGCCTTGAATTTATGGGTCTTGAATCCGGTGAGAGCGATGCGCTGAAGAACTACAACGCTGCCGTGTCTCTGATGCAGGCTAACCCCGACCTGAAGGTCATTATGTCCAATGCCTCGGATGCGTTGGGCCCCATTGCCGAAGCCATTTCCGCGGAAGGCCGCATTGGCGAGGTGTACGGCACCGGAATGACCACCCCCAACCTGGCTAAGCCCGGCTATGCCAGCGGTGCCATCATCGGCGGCGCTATGCTGTGGTCTCCTGCCAAGTGGGGCCGCTTTGCCGTCACACTGGCTCATGAGGTGCTTGGCGGCAAGACGTATCCCATGGGTGAAGCC
>JAAZBR010000106.1 GCA_012513735.1 Clostridiales bacterium
AACTTCGCCAACTGCGACATGGTGGGGCATACCGGCATCATGCCGGCCGCCGTGGCCGCCGTACAGGAGGTGGACAAGGATGTGGGTATTCTGGTGGATGCCATTCTAAAAAAGGGCGGCCGCGCTTTTGTGACGGCCGATCATGGCAACGCCGATCAGATGATCGACTATGTGACCGGCGAGCCCTTTACCGCTCACACCACCAACCCGGTGCCCTTCATTGCCTGCGGGGAGGAGCTCCGCGGCAAGGCGCTGCGCAGCGGGGGTAAGCTGTGCGACATCGCGCCCACCATGCTGGATGCGATGCACCTGCCCATCCCAGCGCAGATGACCGGTCAATCGCTGCTTTAACTTGTAGAAATGCGTTGTGTGGGGCCCGTTTGCATGCAAATGGGCCCTCTCTTTGAAAACAGGTGCCGCTGAGGAGTATGGCGATGCTGAAAACCCTGTTCTGTAGAAAAACCCCGGTCCAGCGTGTGGAGGTGCCCGTGGTGGAGGCTGATGCTGCCCATGGCCTGACCAGCCAGCAGGTGCAGCAACGCATCCAGGGTGGCTGGGACAATCCGCCTGTCCAGTCGCCGGGGAAGACGGTGGGACAGATCATCTTCTCCAACATATTCACCTGGTTTAACTTCATTTTTGCGCTGCTTGCCCTGTGCATCATCGCCGTGCGCAAATGGCTGGACCTGAGCTTCATGGGAGTTGTGCTCTCCAATACCCTGATCGGCATTGTGCAGGAGATTCGCAGCTACAAGGCCCTGGAACACCTGAACCTGCTGGCTGTGCCTCGGGCAACCGTCCTGCGCGACGGCCGGGAGCAGGAGGTGGACGTCGCCCAACTTGTGCGGGACGACATTGTGCAGTTTTCTGCCGGCCACCAGATCTGTGCCGATGCGGTGGTGGTCACGGGGGAGTGCTCTGTCAACGAGGCGTTGATCACCGGTGAGGCGGATGAGATCAGGAAGGTGCCGGGGGATACGCTGCTGTCTGGCAGTTTTCTGGTAAATGGCACCTGCCGGGCCCGGCTGACAGCAGTGGGCTGCGACAGCTTTGTCAACCGCCTGACGCTGGAGGCGCGCAAAGGCAAACGGGCCGGTCGCTCCGAAATGATGCGCGACCTGAGCAATCTGGTTAAATACATCGGCATGATCATCATCCCCTTTGGCCTGATCATGTTCTATAAGGAGCATTTCGTACTGGGCCGGCCCATCGACATGGCCGTTCCTTCCACTGTGGGCAGCCTGATCGGCATGATCCCTGAAGGCCTGTACCTGCTGACCACCTTGGCTCTGGTGGCGGGGGTGGTGCGCCTGGCCAGGCGGCGCACTCTGGTGCATGAAATGGAGTGTATCGAGACCCTTGCCCGGGTGGACGTGCTGTGCGTGGACAAGACGGGCACCATCACCGAAAGCGCCATGGCGGTGCAGGATACGGTGCCCCTGCCGCCCTACAGTGAGCAGGAGATCCGGGGCCTGATGGTCAGCTATACTGCTGCCATGCAGCCTGAAAACGACACCATGGAAGCCCTAAAGCGGTATTATGACGGGCAGCCAGGGCTGACACCGCTGGACACGCTGCCCTTTAGCTCCGTGCGAAAATATGGCGGTGTGGCCTTTGCCGATCAGATACTGTTGCTGGGGGCTGCCGATGTGTTGCTGCCCTTGGGGAAAGAGACTATCCGGGAGCAGATTGCAGATTATTCGTCAAAGGGCTACCGCGTACTGCTGCTGGCCCGTACCCACAGCACGCTGGAGGAGGAACCCCGGGAATTGGAGCCGCTGGCCCTGATTTTGCTGACCAACAGGATACGGGAGCATGCGCCCGATACCTTCGCCTTTTTTGACCGGCAGGGGGTGGGCATCAAGGTGATCTCGGGCGACAGCCCGCTGACTGTGTCCGAGGTGGCGCGCCGCGCCCGCATTCAGGGCGCCGAGGCTGCGGTGGACGCCCGCACGCTGCCGGAGGAGCAGGAAAGCCTGCGGCCCCTAATGGACAGGTTTACCGTCTTTGGACGGGTGGTGCCCGAACAGAAACGTCAGCTTGTACGTGCGCTCAAGGCTCAGGGGCATACGGTGGCCATGACGGGGGACGGTGTCAACGACATCCTGGCCCTCAAAGAGGCTGACTGCAGCATTGCCATGGCCTCGGGCAGCGAGGTGGCCACCCAGGTGGCCCACATCGTGCTGATGGACAATGATTTCTCTGTCATGCCCTCCATCGTGGCCGAGGGCCGGCGGGTGATCAACAACATCGAGCGCAGTGCCTCCCTGTATCTGGTCAAAAACATCTTCACCTTTCTGTTGGCAGTGGTCACGCTGTTGTTCACGCTGCCCTATCCTTTGTCGCCGGCGCAGCTCAGCCTGGTCAGCACGCTGACCATTGGCATTCCCTCTTTCTTTCTGGCCATGGAGCCCAACAACAAGCGCATCAGCGGGCGCTTTATCCGCAATGTGATGATCCGTGCACTGCCAGCCGGCCTGACCGATGCCCTGCTGATGGTGGTGCTGCTTGTAAGCTACCGCAGCCTGGGATTGAATGAGCGTACCCTGGCCACCGTGAGCACCGGCGTTCTGGGCGTGGTGGGTCTGATGATGGTGCATGTGACCTGCCAGCCCTACACCAGGCTGCGCAGGATGGTTATGGCGGGGGTTGCTGTGGCTTTTGCGCTGCTGTATACACTGCTTCCCCAGGTCTTTAAGCTGACGCGGCTGGATGCAAATGGCTGGCGCGCTCTTGCCCTCTTCGCCCTGGCCGCTGTGCCCCTGTTTGGGGGACTGCAGTGGTTGTATCAAAGGGGGAACAAAAGGCGGGCGGCCAATCAGAGCAGTGCCTCCGGCTAAAGCGGGTTGAACCGGACGACCGTATCTGCCATAATGCGGTCAACAACAAGGAGGACGTCATGAGCAAGGCAGACCTGATTTTTATGGACAACTGCAAGCGCATCCTGACAGAGGGGGTGTGGGACAGCGACCTGCCTGTCCGCCCCCGGTGGGCGGATGGCATCCCTGCCCATACCGTCAAGCTGTTCGGGCTGGTGAACCGCTATGACTTGCGGCAAGAGTTTCCCATCCTCACCATCCGCCGTACCTATCTACAAAGCGCAGTGGATGAGCTGTTGTGGATTTGGCAGAAGAAATCCAACGATGTTCATCAGCTGCGCAGCCGCATCTGGGATCAGTGGGCGGATGAACAGGGCAGCATTGGCAAGGCCTATGGCTATCAGTTGGGTGTGAAGCATCAGTATCAGGAGGGAATGTTTGACCAGGTGGACCGCATCCTGTACGATCTGAAGCACAACCCTGCCTCCCGGCGTATCATCAGCAACATCTATGTGCATCAGGACCTGCATGCCATGGCCCTCTACCCCTGCGCCTACAGCATGACATTCAACGTATCGGGTAACCGGCTGAACGCCATACTGAACCAGCGTTCCCAGGACATGCTGGTGGCCAACAACTGGAACGTGACCCAGTACGCTGTGCTGGTGCATCTGTTTGCCATGGTAAGCGGGCTTGAAGCAGGTGAGCTGGTGCATGTGATTGCGGACGCCCATATCTATGACCGGCATATACCCATTGTAGAGGAACTGCTGACGCGGGCACCCTACGATGCCCCCGGCCTTCTTATCGAGCCTCGGCAGGATTTCTATGCCTTTGTGCCGCAGGATGTCCGCCTGACCAATTATCAGTACCACTCGCTGGACAGTAAGATCCCCGTGGCGGAATAGGAGGACGGCATGCAGGCAATCGTTGCTGTGGACGACAACTGGGGCATTGGCCGGGAGGGCGGCATGCTGTTCCATCTGCCGGAGGATCTGAAGCATTTTCGCCGCCTCACCCTGGGCAAGACCGTGGTCATGGGCCGCCGCACGCTGGATAGCCTGCCCGGAGGGGCCCCTTTGAAGGACAGGCACAATATCGTGTTGACCAGGAACGCCGCGTTGCATGTGCCCGGGGCCCATGTGGTGCACAGCCTGTCTGAACTGTGGCAGGCGCTGAAGGACACCCCGCCCGATCAGGTGATACTGATGGGGGGTGGTCAGATCTATGCGTTGTTGATTGACTGCTGTGACAGGGCTCACGTGACCCATGTGCGGGGCGCCTGGCCGGCAGAGCACTGTTTTCCTGACCTGAGCACCCGTCCCGGCTGGCGGCTGGTCCACAGGGGGGAGGAGCAGAAACAGAATGGTCTGCACTACGCCTTCTGTGAATATGAGAACGCTGCGCCCCGGCCGCTGGATCAGCTTTCTTGACAATTTGAACCGGTTACAGCCCCTGCATAAAGCGTAACGTGATTATAGTGCGTTGACCATGTTGTACATGCGGCGGTTGAAGCTGGGCTTGATCTGCAGCGCGCTGTCGATGTCCATGTGAAACACCTTGCCGTTGTGCACGCCGATGGCGCGGTTGCTCTCGCCGTGACGCAGCAGGTTGACGGCGATGACCCCTGCCTCAAAGGCGAAGGCGGCGTCGCGGGAACTGGGCTGGCTGCCCCGCTGGGTGTAGCCGATGACGGTGGCGCGCACCTCTGCCTTGCCGTTGGTTTTGGCTTCCAGCGTGCGGGCAAGCAGGATAGAATCCATGGGCTGGCCGTCAAACACCGGCTTGCCGCCCAGGGGCTTCAAGAATCGGTAAGGGTCAAAGGGGGCCATGGTCTTGTAGGCGCCCTCCGCCACCACCAGCGTGGCCCGGCGGTTGCCGCGCTCCACCAGGGCCTCCAGGCGATGGGCGATGTCCTCCACGTCCCAGCCTTGTATTTCAGGCACAATTACAATTTCGCTGCCTGTGGAAAGGGCGGTGTACAGCGCGATGTCGCCACAGTTGCGGCCCATCACCTCCACCACCGCCGCCCGGTCGTGGCTGCGGCTGGTGGCGCGGATGGCGCGCACAGCCTCCATGCATACGTTGACGGCGGTATCAAAACCCAGGGACAGCTCGGTATAGCCCAGATCGTTGTCGATGGTGCCGGGGATGCCGATGGTGGGTACGCCCTTCCTGGCCAGCGCCTGGGCGCCCTTGAAGGAGCCGTCGCCGCCGATCACCACCATGCCCTGCACATCCAGCTCCCGCAGCAGTTTGACAGCCTTGTTCTGGTACTCGTCTAACTGAAACTCTTTGCAGCGGGCGGTGCGCAGGAAGGTGCCCGGCAGGTCCGCAATATCCAGAATCTGATCCAGGGACAGGTGGACAATATCGTCCTCCAACTTTTCGGACTTGCCGATCAGGCCGTTGTATCCCCGCTTGATGCCAATCAGGTTCATGCCCATCATATTGGCCGCGCGGGCGACGGACATCACCGCCGCATTCATGCCCGGGCTGTCACCGCCGCTGGTCAGGACTGCAATGTTTGCCATAGCTCCCTCTCATTCTGCAACAAATGGCTGAGAAAGGGGCGAAGAAAAGCCCACATTCCCTCAAAATAAGTATAGCATGGCGCTCTTGTTCCCGCAAACAATCAGACATGTGTATCTGCAGTGGCAGACGAAAGGGCGGCCGCACCGGGTATTGCGGCCGCCCTTTGCATATAAGGCAGGCGTTACTTGCTGTCGCGGATTTTGGCGGCGCGGGGGGCACGCAGCCGATGGGCGGATGGCATATCGGGTCCCAGCAGTGGGTTCAGGTAGAACTTGAAGGCCTCAGTCACGTTGTTGCCGGCGGCATTGATAAACTCATCGGGCATTAGCCGGGTACGGGCGGCGATCTTCTCAAAGGGCTGAATCTGATAATCTACCGAGTAGTAGCCCGTGCGGTTGATGGTGATGGAGCCGTCGATATTGTGCCAGATGGCGAACTGAGCTGCCTTTTCACCCACCTCCCGGGCTTCATTCTGGTCCACAGTGGATACACAGCCCAGGAAGCTGCGCTGCACATAGCCCAGCGTGTCGCTGCGCACGCGGGAGATGCCCAAGTGCTCCTTTACCAGCGCGGTCAGGCGCTCGCCCAGAGCGCCGGTGCCGGACAACTGCATGTTGCCGTGGGCATCCGTCTCGGTTGCCTGCAGCTTGGCTAAAATTGGGGTGCCCGCTTCGTCCTGGATGCCTTCGCTGACGGCCACCACGCAGCGGCCCAAGCGGTCATAGACCTCCTTCACATCCGCCAGGAACTTCTCCACCACAAAGGGGCGCTCCGGCATATAGATCAGGTGGGGACCGTCGTCGGGATACTTCTGCGCAATGCCGGCAGCAGCGGTCAAAAAGCCCGCGTGACGTCCCATCACCACCCCGATGTGCACACCCGGCAGGGCGCGGTTGTCCAGGTTCATGCCGATGAAGGCCTGGGCCACATATTTGGCGGCCGAGGGATAGCCCGGCGTATGGTCGTTGAGCATCAGGTCATTATCAATGGTCTTGGGGATGTGGATGGCACGAAAATCATAGTGCCACCGTTCCGCATGCTGGTTGACGATGCGCACGGTGTCGGCGGAATCATTGCCGCCGATATAGAAGAAGTAACGTACATCGTGCATGCGGAAGACGTTGAACATTTCCTCACAGTATTTCTCATCCGGCTTATCGCGGGTACTGCCCAGTGCGGAGGAAGGCGTCACGGCCACCCGCTCCAGGTTGTTGGTGGTCTCCTGCGTCAAGTCCAGGAAATTTTCATTGACAATGCCACTGACGCCATGCACGGCGCCATAGACCTTGGTGATCTGACGGAATTTGCGCGACTCCAGCACAACGCCCACCAGGCTTTGGTTAATGACGGCGGTGGGGCCGCCGCCCTGTGCAACGACTACTTTGCCTTCCAGTTCCATGAGAACCTCCGTACAGAATAATAGGATATAGATAAAGCAAGGCGGAGGAAGAAGGCATCCCGGCGGCCCGGCCCTACAACCCTTTCAGGGCGCCGGGGCCTCAGGCCACCCGTGCCGATTTCCGTCCGCCTGATAACCTTTATGCCTTGTTGTTGCAGCCCAGCACGTTGACGATTTTATGACGCACCATGTCCCGGAGGGCGGCACGCGCATCGGTCAGGTACTGACGGGGATCGAAGTGCTCGGGATGCTCTGCAAAATGCTTGCGGATCATGGCGGTGAAGGCCAGGCGCAGGTCACTGTCGATGTTGATCTTGCACACGGCCATACGGGCAGCCTGGCGCAGCATGCTCTCGGGCACGCCCTGGGCACCGTCCAGCTTGCCGCCGTATTGGTTGATCATGTCCACATACTCGGGGATGACGCTGCTGGCGCCGTGGAGTACGATGGGGAACTGGGGCAGCCTTCTCTCGACCTCTTCCAGAATGTCAAAGCGCAGCTTAGGCTCGCCCTTGAACTTAAACGCGCCATGGCTGGTGCCGATGGC
>JAAZBR010000107.1 GCA_012513735.1 Clostridiales bacterium
GCTCTCTTCGTTCACACGCTGTTTCAGGTCGGGCTTATCGGCCAGCACACCGGTGCCCGTGCAGGGAGCGTCAATGAGCACGGCGTCCATCATGGTCTCCAGCTGTTCACGATACACCAGAGCGTCGTGCACCGCAGGCCTGATATTGTACAGCCGCAAACGCTCTGCCAGGGAACGGATCAACTCCACCCGGTGCTCATGCACATCCCAGGCCTGCACCCTCCCGGTGCCCTGCATCTGCTCCGCCATGTAGGCAGTTTTTCCGCCCGGCGCCGCGCAGGTATCCAGCACCTGCTGCCCCAGCCCGACCTGTACGGCCTCGGCCGCCAGCATGCTACCCTCTCCCTGGATGGAAAAAGCGCCCGCCAGATAGTCGGGATCCCGGGTGATATCGGCCGCGCCATAGACATACCAGGCATGGGGCATCTGCCCCTTCTCATAGCGCCACCCCTTGCTTTTCAGCAACTCCTCCATCCCCTGGGCACTTTTGCGCATCAAGTTGGGGCGAATGGTAATGCAATGATCAGCAGACTGCCAGGTCAAAATACGGTGCGCCTCATCCTCACCATAATCCTTTTGAAGCTGCTCCACCAACCAGGCCGGCTGGGAATGCATGATCTCATAATACCGGCTGCCCTCCTCGGGGACAGGCCAGGCAATGTCGTCCTTCTTGCGGATCAGGTTGCGCAGCACCCCATTAACCAGGCCGGTCATGTCCTCCAGGCCCATGTCGCGGGTGATCTTGACCGCTTCATTGACCACTGCACTGTCCGGCACACGGTCCAGCAGCAGGATCTGGCAGGCGCTCAACCGCAGCAAGTTACGTACCCGTTTCTCCAGGCGCTCTGGCTCCTCCAACAGGCTGTTCAGAACAAAGTCAATGCGGCCCAGGTTTTCCAGCGTCTGGTAGACGATGCGGGTGCACAGGCGCTTGTCCTGGGGGGATAGGCGCACGGATTTAAAGTGATCATCCAGGGAAAGGGCCGCATACCCACTTTCGTTCAGCACGCGGTTGAGCACCAGCAAGGCGCTGCGCCTTGCATCCAGGCTGAGGGAAAACGCCTGGGGCGCGGAAAACGTCGGACCATCCGGACGGGGCCTGTCCGGCCGGGAACCGGCGGGGCGGCCATAAACCGGTTTCTCCCCCTCCTGACGGGGCGCGGCTGGACAGCCATAGACCCGCTTCTCCCCCTCCTGACGGGGCGCGGCTGGACAGCCATAGACCCGCTTCTCCCCCTCCTGACGGGGCGCGGCAGGGCGGCCATAGACCCGTTTCTCTCCCTCCTGACGGGGCACAGTGGGACGGCCATAGACCCGCTTCTCCCCCTCCTGACGGGGACCTGCAGGGCGCGCAGAGCTGCGCCTTTCACCGCCGGGGCGTGGCGCCGGATGGCCAGAACGTCTGTCCGTCCCGAGCCTGCCATATTGGGTAGGTTTCCCCTTTGGATTTCTCTTCTCATCAGCCATGATCGCTGTTCCTCACTTCGCTGGCATCGGCACCCAACAGGCTGCCCACCGCCATAGGGTGCCCGCGCAAATAGTCGCCAGCCGGCATCGCCCGTCCGCCCGGAGCCTGCAACTCCACCACACGCAGTAACCCGTCGCCGGTGGCCACCAGCAAGCCCTGCCGGCCATCGGCCTGCACTACACAGCCTGCGGGACTCTCTGCCCCCGGCTCCACCGCAGCGCGCAGCAGCTTCAGCCGACCGTGGGGTGAATCGGTAGAGGCGCAGGGCCAGGGGTTGAGCCCGTGGATCAGGTTGGCCAAGCTGACCGCATCCTGCTCCCAGGATATCTCCCCCATCTCCTTGCGGAGCATGGGGTAATAGCTCATCAACCCCTCCTCCTGAGGCCGGCGGGGACAGTGGCCATGCTCCAGCGCCTCTACCGTTTCCAGCAGCACTTTTGCCCCCAAGTCGGCCAGGCGAAGGGTCAGCTCCCCCGCCGTTTCCCCCGGCAGAACATTCAGCGTACTTTGCAGCAGGATGTCGCCGGTGTCAATACCGGCATCGGTCATCATGGTGGTCACACCCGTCTGCTTTTCGCCGTTGATCAGACACCAGTTGATGGGCGCGCTGCCCCGGTACTGCGGCAGCAGGCTGGCATGCACGTTGACGGTACCCAGTCGGGGAATATCCAGCAGCTGCTGGCTCAGGATTTGGCCGAATGCTGCCGTGACACACAGCTCCGGCGCCAAACGCCGCAGATCCTCTACGCCCTCCTGGCGGATGCGGCGGGGCTGGTAGACAGGGATGCCCTGCTGCTGCGCATAGCGCTTCACCGGCGGGGCCTGCACCTTGCCGCCCCTGCCCCTGGGCTTGTCCGGCTGGGTGAAAACGCCCACCACCTGATGCCCCGTCTGAACAAGGGCCTCCAGAGAGCGCAGGCCATACTCGGGCGTGCCCATAAAGACAATCCGCATCGTCAGGCTTCTACCTCCTCAGCCTCTTCTTCATCGAACACCTCGTGCTCCATCAGATCCACGTAAAGCACGCCGTTGAGATGGTCGATCTCATGCTGCAGGGCACGGCCCAGCAGACCCTCCCCCTCCAGCTCAAAGAAATGCCCCTTCTTGTCCTGTGCCCGCACTTTGACCTTTTCGGGCCGGATCACATAGCCCCGCCGGCCGGGCACGCTGAGGCAGCCCTCCACCATGGCGCATTCGCCCTGGCTGTCAATGATTTCAGGGTTGATCAGCTCCACCAGCCCATCGCCCACATCGATCACCACAATGCGGCGCATCAGCCCGATCTGCGGGGCGGCCAGTCCCACCCCTTCCGCATCATACATGGTTTGGGCCATGTCCCGCAGGATCATGGACAGGCGGGCATCAAACTTTTTCACAGGATGACTGGCGGTGCGCAGCAGCGGCTCACCGATGGTCAGAATTCGCTTTGTTGACATAGTCCCTCCGGGTTCAGGCCAGGGAGGCGGGGTTGACTTCCAGCGCCACCTCACAGGGCCAGGATTTGTTCACCAGATCATTCAAATATTCCAGGATGGTTTGGCTGTCCGGATGCTCCAGCAGCTTCAGCAGCACCTGGGCACGCACACGCCCCATGATGCGCTTGATGGGCGACAGGTCTTCCCGGCAGAACAGCACCCGCTTGCGGGCGACCGGGTTGTGCGCAAGCATGCCAGTAATATCCTCCAGCAGCGCACCGCTGGTGGCGCGAGCCACCTCTTCCTCCTTGGCCTGGCAGAGCAGGCGCACCAGCATGGTAAAAGGAGGGTATAGATCGCGGCGCCGGCGGGCAAACTCATCACCAAAGAAGCTGCGGTAGTCCTGCCGGGCGGCAGCACGGATGGCAAAGTGATCCGGCTGGTAGGTCTGTATCACCACCTCGCCGGGACGGTCTGCCCGCCCGGCGCGGCCCGCCACCTGGGTCAGCAGCTGAAAGGTGCGCTCGGCAGAGCGGTAGTCCGGCAGGTTGAGGGACAGATCGGCCAGAATAGCCCCCACCAGCGTCACCTGGGGAAAATCAAGCCCCTTGGCAATCATCTGCGTGCCCACCATCACCCTGGCCTGCCC
>JAAZBR010000108.1 GCA_012513735.1 Clostridiales bacterium
AACATCACGCCGCTGCCTCCCGTACCCTGGGCGGGCGTCAAGGTGTATGCGGAGATTTTTGAGGGCATGCACTCCCAGACAGGCACCTACCTGGAAACGCCGGGCCACGTGTACGCGCCCGGTGAACCCTTGGGATACCCCCTGATCGATGTGCCGCTTCACAAGCTGGTCAATGTGCCTTGTGTGCTGCTGAACCTGCCCCTGGTGGAAAAGGGGTCTGACAGGTACGCCATCACCGCGGAGGCGCTGGCAGGCTGCAAGGGCGTCGGCCAGATCCATGAAGGGGATGCGATTTTGGTGGGCACCGGCTGGGGCAGGTACTGGATGGATCCGGACTATGTGACCCATGGGCCCTACTTCACCAAGGCGGCCATGGACTGGCTGCTGCAAAAGAAGCCCGTGATACTGGGCAGCGACTCTTCCCGGTGGGAGAACCTGGAACAGCCCCAGGGTTTCTTCGGGGACTTCTATGCCGCTAACGTGCTGATGCTGGCCCCCCTGGTCAACCTGGAGCAGATGCCCTTCACCCGCTGCAGCCTGACCGCTTTGCCCATCAAGGTGGCAGGTACCTGCGCGACCCCTGTGCGGGCGGTGCTGACGGAGCTGTAATGTAATAGCATCATTCCACACTATTTGCCAGGATAACTGAACCCACCCGTCCTACCCATAGAGGCAGAGGCAGGTGGGTTTCATTATCTATACCCGAAAGGGACTGCTACAGGCCTTTCAACGTCTGCCTAAGCCAGGCGGCCACCTGGGCAAGGTCGTCCCGGGTGCCGGTACCCAGATAGGGGGTCAGCGAGAAGAATCCGTCAAAGGAGCGGGCCTTGGTGATGGAAATCAACTCTTTAATCTCACCGTTGCCCTGGGCAGGGGGCATGGGGCGGCCGTCCTCATAGAGGCCGTCGTTGATGCGCAGCACCCGGATATGG
Source organism: Clostridiales bacterium (assembly GCA_012513735.1). Taxonomy (GTDB): domain Bacteria; phylum Bacillota; class Clostridia; order Christensenellales; family Aristaeellaceae; genus UBA1038. Next base: position 933 of record JAAZBR010000108.1, read on the forward strand.
TTCTTCATCCGGCTGTTGTAGTACACATGAAAGAAAGGATGCTGCTGCAGCTTTACAAACTCCAGCGGGTTAAACACAATTTGCACGCCATAGGTCTGGTACCGCTTGAGGAAGGTCTCCAGATCCCGGGCGGTGCTGAGGGCGGAGCCCGCCCTGTTCTCCACCAGCAGGCCCAGGTTGAAGCTGTTGGCGGCCCGGAAGAAGCTGTCCTGCTCCTTTTCTTCGCAGCCCTCGGGGTCTATAAGCAGGGAGGGGATTTCCATCAGGTGGGTATTGCGCAGCAGGCGGCGCAGGCTTTCCGGGGGCAGCCCGCTGACCCGGGTGCGGTGCATGGCAATACAGCAGCCCGTATCGTACAGCAGGTTGCGCAGGGGCAGCACTTCCTCAGGCGGCATCTGCTCCAGGGGCAGTTCCTCCTGGCTGGTTTCCAGGCAATGCAGGTTCAGGCTGTCCAGCAGCTTTAGCTTGTCTAAAAAGCCGGTGGCCAGTGCATCAGGTACATAGGCGGAAATGGTGTTCATATGCTACCTCGTTGTGGCCGCTGGCGGCACACAGATTTCACAGGTCGGGTCCTGGCAGTGGTTGTGGCGGTGGATAGACAGCGGCTGCTGTGCATACTGGCTGCGGGCAAAGCGGCAGAAGTTGCAGTGCTCATTGTGGCAGATGAAGAACAGCGGGTCCTCCTGCAGCACGCGCTGCCCCACCTCCAGCAGGCGCCGGGCGTCGATCACCTTGGTGACCGCGCGACCGATCAGCCCCTCTACCATTACGCCCTCCTTGCGCAGCAGGCCGCTGATGTTCAGGTAATCCCGGTGCCCGGGCGGGAACTTCTTCAGTACAAACTGCCCCTTGCCGTTATAGGGGGGATACAAGGGCGCCGGAATAGCCAGCGTCAGCAGGTAGCGGGAATCCACCAGTTCCTCCAGGGTGTGCATCATGGTGTTGCGGTCCATGTCCACGCCCAACAGCAGGATCTTGCCGCCCAGCTCGGCCACCTTCATATAGGGGGTGCCGTGGCCACAGCCTGTCTCACAGCGCTCATGCCCTTCCACCACATAGGCGGCTTGCCTGCCAAAGGCTGCCACCGAGTGAACGGGGTGCAGGCTGCGCAGCACGCCGGGGCGCTTGCGGAACACCTCGGAAATGATGCCCACCGCAGAGGGAGAGTGCTGGGGATCAAAGGGCGCGCCCCAGCCCGTCAGGGTGGACATCACCAGCGTGCCCTCGGGGCCGATGGCGGTTAGCAGTGCGTCGATTACGGTATCGGCGCCGCCCTCCACCTGGCCGATGCTGGTCAGCGCGCTGTGCACCAGCAGCACGTCCCCCGGGCGGATGTCCATCAACTCCAGGGAGAGGAGGATCTGCTCACGGTTTATCTGCATACATTGCTCCTTGTAAGGGGAATGGTTCAACCACGCATGGAAGTGATTGAAGATGATACATAGTGAAAAGGCTGAACATGGTTGCACGGCAGACAGGGCCACGGGGATGTTGTCGCAGCGGACTGCTTCCGGATGGTTCAGCCTTCCTTGGCCAGGATGGTGGTTACTTTGGCTTCCTCCAGGGCCTGGGCCAGCGCCTCATCGGGGGCAGCGTTGGTGACAATGCTGGTGATCTCCTTCAGTGCGGCGTAGGTGACCAAGGAATAGCGCCCGAACTTGCTGTCATCCAGCAGCACATAACGCTTGTCCGTGCGGGCCAGGATGCAGGTGTTGAGGCTGGAAATGCTGAGCTGGTTGGAGGAAAAGCCCATCTCCGGCGCCAGCCCTTCGCAGCCGAAGAAGCTTTTGGTAAAGTGAAACGGGGCGACAAAGCGCTCGGTCAGGGGGCCCGAAAAGTCGCGCCGGTTGTGGTTGTATTCGCCCCCCAGCAGAATCACCCGCACCTGGGGCGAGGGAGACAGCACCTGGATGTTGGCGATGGAGTTGGTGACCACATTCAGCGACCGGAAGTCCCCGCCCGCAATACGCTGGCTAAGGGCCAGTGTCATCTGCATCAGGGTGGTGCCGCTGTCCAGGAAGATGGTGTCGCCATCCTGCACCAGGGCTGCAGCGGTGGCGCCGATGGTGCGCTTCTCCTGGGAGTAAACTTTCTCGCTGCTTTCAAAGGAATAGTCCTGGGGTGCTCCCGGTAGCTGGATGCCGCCATAGTTGCGCACGATCAGACCTTTGTGTTCCAGCTCGTTGAACAACCGGCGTACCGTGGCCACAGAGATACCCAGCAGCTCCACGGCTTCGGCGGTAGTCATCCGGTGGGTGGTGGAAAGTACGCTCAACAGATGATTCTCACGGGTGGCCTTTTTGCTCATGCGCACGCCCCCTTTATTACTCACTATTCATGGTATCTCCTATCATAAGGCATGTTTTGTCTCAGGTCAAGCGCAGGGAATGATCGGTTCGATCATTCCGGTTGACGAAGGGTGACAATCGTGCTATCATCAACATGAAGATGACCCCATAGGCACCTGCCATACACGCTGCACCCCTCGCCATCAACAACTAGTTTTATGGAGCAGAAACCATGTTACGCCATCTGATCGGCATCGATATAGGCACCACAGGTACCAAGAGCATGCTCATCCGGGAGGATGGGCAGGTGATTGCCCATGCCTACCAGGGCTACCCGCTGAGCAGTCCCTCGGTGGGCAGGTCCGAGCAAAATGCCGAGGCCTGGTGGGAGGCCGTGGTGCATACCGTTCACGACGTGCTGGCAGCAGCTCCCGGCGCCGCCGGGCAGGTGGTGGCCATATCTCTCTCCACCCAGGGCGGCACCATGGTGCCGGTGGATCAGCAGGGGATGCCTCTGCGCCCTGCCATCGTGTGGAACGACAGCCGCTGTGGCGACCAGCAGCGGGCTTTTGAGGCCGCTCTGGGTGCTGAGCGCATGTATCACAGCAGCGGCTGGACCCTGGGCCGCGGGCTGAACGCCCTGCAGATCGCCTGGCTGCGGCAGCATGAGCCCCAGGTGTTTGAGCAGACGGCCCATTTCCTGTCGGTACATGATTTCCTTTCTTATAGGCTCACCGGCCAGCGGGCTGTGGACATCAGCAACGCGGGCATCAACCAGGTGGCCGACATCACCCGCAAGGCCTATGATACGGATATTTTGGCTTTCTGTGGCGTCCGGGAGGAGCAGCTTGCCCGGCTGGTGGATTCCGGCCGGCCCATTGCACCCCTGACAGTCCGAGCCGCTCAAGCCCTTGGCCTGCCCCAGGACGTGCTGCTGGTGGCAGGTGCCCATGACCAATATGCCGCCTGTGTGGGCGCCGGCATCAACAGGCCCGGCCGTGCCATGATCGGCAGCGGCACCGCCTGGGTGGTGACGGCGCTGGGTGACAAGGCCGATTTTTCCAGGGGCTTCGCCCAGTCCCGGGCAGCGGTGGAGGGCCTGTGGGGCTCCATCGTATCGCTGTCCACAGGGGGTGTCAGCCTGGATTGGCTGCTGCAAAGCGTGATTGGTGATCAACCCTCCTCCGCCAAGCCCGACTACGTCCGGCTCAACGAGCAGGCTGCCCAGCGGCCGATTGGGGGTGGCGGGCTGATGTTCTTCCCCTACTTCCGCAACGCCAGCTTCCCTCTGCCCCCGGCGGACTGGCATGCCAGCTTCCTGGGGCTGGACCTGTCCCACGACCGCTACAGCATGGCCCGCGCGGTCATGGAGGGGGTTGCCTGCCATATCGCCTGGGTGCTGGAGCAGTTTCCTGTGGATGACCCGTCAGCCCCTGTGGTGCTGTCGGGCGGCGCAGGCAAGAGTCCCGTGTGGCGTCAGCTTCTGGCGGACATTCTGGGCCGGCCCCTGCGCATCCCCACAATGGCCGACTTGCCCTGCATCGGGGCGGGCATTCTGGCCGGCCTGGGCAGCGGCGTATTTGACAACCCGGATGAAGCCCTGGCCCGCTTCTCGCCGGAGGAAATGCTGATCCAGCCCGACCCTGAGCACATCCGGACCTACCGGGACTATCAGCAGCTCTATCGCCGCCGGGCGAAAGGCCTGGCAGCGCTGTACCAAGAACCGCCTCGGGAATCCCGAAGCATATAGAAAAAAGGAGGAACCATGACTGCTATGAAGAGGATTTTTGCACTCGTCCTGACCTTGACCCTGCTGCTGTCTCTGGCTGTTGTACTGCCCGCCGCGGCCGAGCAGAAGAAGCCTGTCACGCTGGAGACCTGGATCGTTCAGACCGACTGGTCTGACGCCTGGGACAACCTGATGAAACCCCGCTTTGAGGAACAGTACCCCTGGATTACCTTGGAGGCCGTGGGCCTGGGTGGCTCCAATGTGGACTACATACGCACCCGCATTCCCTCCGGCTCTGTGCCCGATGTATGGCAGGTGGACAACGACCCGACCTACTACAACGCTGTGGATGAGGGGCTACTGGTGGACCTGAACACCCTGGAGGTGTCCAAGGCCATCCCCCAGGCCTACCGCGACGCCTTCACCTACAAGGACAAACTGTTTGGTCTGACCCAGGGCGCCGCCTTCAGCGTGCTGTACCTGAACATGAAGATCCTGGAGGATGCCGGCTGGACCCAGGCTCCCGCCAACTGGGAAGAGTTTATCCGTTGTTGCGACGACATCAAGACAAAGACCGGCGTGGCGCCCCTGACCCTGGCCGGCGACAAGACCACCACCTGCTGGATGTTGTTTGAGCTGATTGCCGCCAATGTGGCCGGCGACACCCTGGGCCTGGGCGTATTTGAAACCCAGTTCCTGGATGGCACCCTGGATTTCACCGCCTATCCCCAGATCAGCGAGCGCCTGGCCCAGGTGGCCCCCTATATGCTGACCGGTACCGCCAGCATGACCGAGGATGATGTGACTGCCGCCATGACTGACGGCACCGCCGCCATGGCCATTGCAGGCAACTGGACAGCCAACAACATCTGCAGCGGCATTGAGACCGCATCGGGCGATCCCAAGTACGTCAAGGCCGTGCTGGCTCCCTTCAACGACGAAGGCAAGGGTGTGTGGATCTCCGTGTCCCCCGAGACCGCCTTTGGGCTATCCAACGCGCCGGCCGATCCCGAGGTACTGGAAGCCCGCGAGCTCTTCTTCAACTGGGTGTTCCAGCCCGAGAACTTCGCCATCATTCAGAACGCCCGTGGCACCGTGCCGGTGCTGGAAACCATGACGGCTGAACAGATCAAGCTGCCCGCCGCCATTTCCGAGATTGTGCCCGCTATGAATGCGGCCAGCTTCGTCAAGATGGGCTTCAACCTGTGGACCAATGAATTCAGGGATGCCGCCACCACAGCCCTCAAGGATGTGTACGGCGGCAACCGGGAGGCGGCCGATGCTGTCAAGGGCATGACCGAGCTGTTGAAGACCTCCAACCGCGCCAACATCAAGTAACCCATACCCACCGGCAGGGGTGGATCGCGCCGCCCCTGCCGGTCCCTTTTGCCGGGACAGAACAGGAGGAGCGGATGCAAGCGAGGAGACATACCAACAACTTTCAGCGGGCGCGCCTGCGGGCCGGCCTGCTGTTTGTGCTTCCAGCCGCAGTGCTCTGCCTGGTGTTTGTGGTGGTGCCGCTGGTGGAGGTGTTTGTTCTCAGCTTCTACGAGTGGAACGGCATCAGCCAGGACAGGCTGTTTGTGGGCTTCAACAACTTTGCCGAGTTGCCCTCCACCGAGGGCTTCTGGGACATGGCCAAGGCCACCTTGCTGTTTGCGGTGGGCACCACCGTGTTGGTGATCCTGATTTCCTTTGTGATCGCCCTGGCGCTGGACAACCGGGGCAGTGGACGCCTCAACCGGGGGCTGATGCGCTCGCTGTGGTTCGTGCCCTGTATCCTGAGCGGTTCTGTAGTGGGCATTGTTTGGCGTATCATGTATAACTACAACAACGGCGTCATCAACTTCATCATCCGCAGCCTGGGCATGGCCCCGGTCAACTGGCTGGAAACCTATGGGCTGACCAACTTCGCCGTTATCCTGGCCGCGGCCTGGTCGCTGATCGGCCTGTGCGTGGTGGTGTTTCTGGCGGGGCTGCAGAGCATTCCCACCGAGCTCTACGAGGCAGCCTCCATCGACGGAGCCGGCCGGTTCAACCTGCGCCGGCACGTGACGCTGCCCATGATGGCCCCCTCCATCACCATCAATGTGCTGACCACCTCCATTGCCTCCTTTAAGATGTACGAACTGCCCTGGCTGGTGTCCGGCGGACTGCCCGGCTACTCCACCCGGCTGCTGACCCAGCGCATCTACTTCTTCGCCTTCCAGTCGGGCAGGTTTGGCATAGGCTCCGCCCTGTCGGTGCTGCTGATCATTCTGATCACGCTGATTTCTCTTTTGCAGCTTGTGGTCCTGCGCAGAAGGGAGGATGTGTACTGATGAAACGCCGTCTTCAACTGTCCAGGCTGGGAGGGGAGCTGATGCTGCTGTTGGCCACCCTCGTCATGCTGATCCCCATCTATTACTTTGTGATCGGCGCCTTCAAGCCCCGGCTGGACATTGTCAAGTTCCCTCTGGTGATCACGCCGGAGATGTTCACCACCGGCAACTTTACCTACGCCATCAAAAAGATGAAGATCGTCTCCTCGCTTACCAACACCGGGCTCATCACTTTGACGTCCCTGGCGATTTTGGTGGTGGGGGCCTCCCTGGCGGGCTTTGCCATCGCCCGGGTGCAGCATCGCTTTTTCAAGTATTATTATGCGACCGTGATCGCCCTGATGGTGATCCCCTTTATCGGGGCCCTGATCCCCATTGTGGTGCTGATCCGCCGGCTCAACATGATCGGCTCTCTGTGGGCCTGTGTGCTGATACAGGCTGCGTGGAACATGCCCTTTTCTGTGTTTTTGTACACCGGCTTCATGCGCGCCCTACCCAGTGAGCTGGAGGAGGCGGCCTACATCGACGGCTGCTCCATGTTCCGGGTCTATTTCAACATTTTTCTGCCCCTGTTGACGCCGGTGACGGCCACCTGCCTGATCCGCTGCGGCATCGGCATCTGGAACGACTACCTGGTCAGCGCGTCGCTGCTCAACAGCGTGCGACAGCCTACCTTGATGGTAGCGGTGTATTCCTTCTTCGGCCAGTATGTGTCGGAGTATGGCTATGCGTTTGCGGGTATCATCATGGCCTCCCTGCCGGTGGTTGTGATGTTCTTGTTTTTACAGAAATACTTTATCAAGGGGATCACTGCGGGCGCGGTGAAGGGATAACATAACCCCACGAAAGGAGAACCTATGAGCCTTTTTCCGGTAACCGACAACGACAGACGCATCTATGAGGAGCAGATCGCTCCCTTTCTGCCCCCGAAGATCATTGACATCCACACCCATGTGTGGCTGGATCGCCTGCGCTACCACAAGCCGCTGAAGGAGGGGGAGGTCAAGCGCACGGTGACCTGGCCCTCTCTGGTAGCCAAGGACAACAGCGTAGAGGATCTGCAGGAGACCTATCGCCTGATGTTCCCGGACAAGCAGGTGACGCCGCTGATGTTTGCCTCGGGCGAGCGGGAATCGCTGCCTGCCTGCAACGAGTATGTCAGCGATGCGGCCCGGCGCACCGGCTACCCGGCGCTGTACTACTCCGATCCCCTGGAGGACGCGGACACAGTGGAGCAGCGCGTACGCGAGGGCGGGTTTTTGGGCCTCAAGTCGTACCTGGACCTGTCGCCCGTGTACCTGCCGGAGGCTGAAATCCGCATCTTTGATTTCTTCCCCAAGGAGCAGTTAAAGCGCATGGACCGCATGGGTGGTATCATCATGCTGCATATCCCCCGCAACGGCCGGCTGAAGGATCCGGTAAACATCGCCCAGATCAAGGAGATCAAGCAGGCCTATCCCAATATCCGCCTGATACTGGCCCACATCGGCCGTGCCTATGTGAAGGGTGATGTAGGCAATGCTTTCGAGGAGCTGACCGCCTGCCCGGAGTGCGCCACGCTGAAGTTTGACTTCTGTGCCAACACCAGCGAATTTGCCATGACCAAGCTGCTGGAGGCCTATGGTCCCAAGGGCGCCCTCTTTGGCAGCGACCTGCCCATTCTGCGCATGCGCATGCGCCGCATTGAGGAAAACAACACCTATATCAACCTGATCCCCCCGGGGCTGTATGGT